>JAIRZX010000523.1 GCA_031267005.1 Deltaproteobacteria bacterium | reverse complement strand
ATCTCCAGGGCCAGGCCCTCGGGCGAGATTTTCACGTCCATGAGGCTGTCGGGAGGATAGACCCTCACGTGGACCATCTGGTCGGGGCAGGGCACCTTCACGAAAACCTTCGCTCTATTGCTGTTATGGGTCATGGCTCTTTCCGGGCGGGCAGGGAAGGGGGGGGGCTGGCGGGAGGGGCGGCGGAAGCGCGGCTCGGCCGAGACAGGGCCCTCCCCGTTTTCTTATCGGAAGCCGCGGCCCGCCTCTGAAACGGGGCGCGGAGCGCGAAGGCGCGCCGCGCCGCGGGGAAAAGGGGGCCTGCGGCTTGAGGCCGGCGGCCCCGCAGCGCTTTCTCAATCGGGCGGGCGCAGGATGGAGGGGGTAATCCCCCCGGAAAAGGCAGTGCAAATCCCGGGCCGCAAAACCTAGCCGCTAATGCGGAAACTTATGTGCCGCACGGGTTTCCGAAGGGGCTGGCGCAATCCGTAGGGGCGGGCGGGAATTTGGGCACTGGGTTTCCGCTTGGAGGGAACGGAATAAGCCCCCAGCGGGCAATTGTCCCGCCCGCGCCCGGAAAGGCTTAGGCGCCAAATTTTTCCCGAGGCCGCTTGCCGCGAGCCAAAGAAACGGCCGCCCGGCAGCCCAAGGCTATTGCGGGCGCCGGCATAATTGATATTGGCGCGTCCCCGCCAACGCGGTTAAATCACGCCAAGGCTTCAAGGCTTGCCTTTATGCGCCTCCGGCGCGGGTCCGCGCGCGGAGTGGCGCGCGGAACCCGGCTTGCGGCATTAAGCCGCCCGCGCCCGGTACCCTGCCCAGCTTCCCGCCCGGCCGCGGGAGTTGCCCCGCGACGGCGCGGCCCCCTTGCCGCGCCGGGGAAAAAGCAGGCGCGTCAGACGGTCTCCCCGATGTCCAGGAGCTTTATGAGGTTCGTGGTCCCGCTCGTCTGGAGAGGCAGCCCGCAGGTGATGAAAGCAACGTCCCCCCTCTTGGCCAGCCCCGTGCGCACCACGAACTCCGAGGCCAGCTGCTCTATGAGCACTATGGAGTCGCAGGCCTGCACCAGGGCGGGGATGACGCCCCAGGACAGGGTGAGCTGGCGGAAGGTGGTCCTGGAGCTCGTCATGCCCACGACGGGCATCTGCTGGCGCAGATGCGATATGAGCCGCGCGGTGCTCCCCCCCTGGGTGACGGCGACTATGGCCTTGGCATTCCGCTCGACCGCCAGGAGCGCCACCGCCCTGGTGATGCTCGAGCCCATGGCGTCAACCTTCACGGCCACCTTCTCGCTCAGGAAGCCTTCCGAGTCGATGTTGGGCTCGGTGGCGCGGGCCACCCGGCCAAGCATGTCCACGGACTCCACGGGGAACTGGCCGGCGGCGGTCTCGTCGGAGAGCATCACCGCGTCCGTGCCGTCCAATATGGCGTTGGCGACGTCCGTTACTTCCGCCCTGGTAGGCCTGGGGGAGGAGACCATGGACGCCAGCATCTGGGTGGCGGTGATGACGAGCTTCGCTCGGTGCCTCGCAGCCTGGATCAGGCGCTTCTGGATGTGGGGGACGTCCTCCAGCGCCATCTCGACCCCCAGATCGCCCCTCGCCACCATGATGCCGTCCGCGGCGTCCAGGATCTGGTCCAGCCGGTCCAGGGCCTGGGGCTTCTCGATCTTGGCGATCAGGAGGGGCGGGCTCCCGCTCCGGCGGATCATCTCGCGGACGGGCCCCAGATCGTCCTCGTGGCGCACGAAGCTCATCGCCACGAAGTCCACCCCGGCGTCCAGCCCGCAGGCCAGATCGAGCTTGTCCTTCTCCGTGAAGGCCTTGATGGAGAGGTTGCTGTCTGGGAGGTTCACGCCCTTGTGGGCGGATATCGTCCCGCCGGTCAGCACTTCGGCGTCCAGGCCCTGGTCGTCGCGGCCGGTTATCTTCAGCTCCATGGTGCCGTCGGCCAAAAGGATCCGGCTCCCCACCGCAACGTCCTCGGTCAGGTAGTCGTAGTGGACGGTCAGTACGTTGGGGGCCGCGTCCCCCGTCCCGGAGACCAGGCGGATCCTGTCGCCGGTCTCCAAGCGCCTCTCGGATATGGCCCCCAGGCGGATCTTCGGCCCCGAGAGGTCCTGGAGGATGCCGACTTCCCGGCCGCGGGCGGCCGAGAGCTCCCTTATGAGCCTAATGACCTCAAGGTGGTTCTCGTGGGTGCCGTGGGAGAAGTTGAGCCGCGCCACGTTTAAGCCCGCGTCTATCATCTGCCCCAGTACGCCGGGGGAGCTGGAGGAGGGGCCAATGGTAGCGACTATCTTGGTCTTGCGCAGGATGTCGAGTTCCGGCATAATGACAATTCACCCTCGCGCCCGGATACAGGGCGCCCGTCTGGTTGGCTATCCGTTTTCTTGCTTTCCGCGGAACGCCGCCCGGAAACCATCCGGGCGCCTTTCGGGGATCCTCAGCCGGCCCCCGCGGCCTCCGGCGGGCTCGGAAGCGGCCCGCGGCCTCCGGCAATCCGGGCCGCCGCCGCGCCGTCCCCATACGCCGGGCCGCCCCGTTACACGGACGAGGCACGTTGCCGCGGCCAGCGCCGCGTCAGCCGCCCGCGCCGCGGCGACCGTTCCTTATACAGGGCCGCCCGGTCCGAGGGCGGGGCCTCGCTGCGGCCGCACGGGCCGCAAAGGCCCGTCACCCAAAAGTCATGTAGCCCCCGGCTCCCCCCGCGAACGGCCCCCGGGCGCGGCCCGGAGCCCTTCTCGGGGCGCCGGGCGGCCTTTCGCGGCAACGGGGCCCCGTCCGCGAATGTTAACACATACCCTTTTGCCCTCCAAACAGCATGCGCCGACCCCCGGTATACTCTAGCGCCTCCGTCCTGGCATGGGCCAGGGACGAGGGGCCCGATCTCCTGGAATCCTCGGCCCTGGAGGAGGCGCTCGCCCCCCTCCTCTCGCGGCTGAGCCTTCCTAAGGGGCTTCTGGCCGGCATGACCGGCATCGAAGCGAGAAGGCTCTACCCCCGGGGGGCCAGGCCCAGCCTGGGGGCGGTCAGGGCCGCGGCTGCCCTGTTCGGGCGTTGGGGGTACGGCCCGGGGGACGTGGATCTGCTCTACTCCACCTCCGTGGGCCGGGACTGGCTGGAACCCTCCACCGCCTCCATAATCCACAGCGCCCTGGGGCTCCCGCGGGAGTGCTCGCCGCTGGATCTCGGGAGCGCCTGCCTGGGCTTCATCGACGGGCTGAACCTGGCCGCCCTGCAAGTGGATCTGGGCCTGTGCGACCTGGCCCTCGTGGTGGCGGGCGAGAACTCCCGCCCAGTCCTGGAGAACACCCTCGACCGGCTCCTCGGAAGGGGCACGGACCGGAAGCTCTTCTTCGACAACTTCGCCACACTGACGCTGGGTTCCGGCGGGGCCGCGATGCTCGTGGGCAGGGACCCAACCGGAACCATGCCTCGGCTCGCGCGGATGGTGTCCCTTTCCGACGGCGAGTCCAACGGTCTGTGCCGCGGGGACGAAACCGGCATGGCCACCGACAGCGCCAGGCTCCTGGCCAAGGGCGTGGAGCTCGCGGAGCTTACCTTCCGGGCTGGCAGGGACGCCTTCGGCTGGACGCCTGATCTCTTCGATCTGGTTGTTTCCCACCAGGTGAGCGAGGCGAACACCCTCCGCTTCGCCGAGGCGCTCGGCCTCCCCTGGGAGCGGATCTGCCGGAGCTACCCCCTGTACGGCAACATGGGGGCGGCCGCGGTACCCTTCACCTTCTCCCTTGCCTCGGACGCCGGGCTCATCTCCCCCGGCTCCCGCCTGGCCATGATGGGCATAGGCTCGGGGCTGTCCTGCGCGATGCTGGAAATCGAGATACCCCCGGGCTTCCGGGGGGCGCCGCCTCCGGCCTGAGCCCCGGCGGCTGACAGCCCCGGGGCCCCGCCGCCCGCCCGGACAGGGTTGCCCGCGCCGCTCCCGCGACGGTCCCGTATCCCCCCGCGAGCCCCGTCTCTCCCGGCCCCGCGCGGCACCCGCCGGACTCCCCGCCCCGCCCGGCGCCCCTCTCCCCCGGGCCCCACGCGGCACCCCTCTCCCCCCGGGCCCCACGCGGCCGCCCGCGGCCAGGTTCCCTCCATTTTTGCTTTTCGGCATTTTTTCCCCATAATAATTCCAGCAGCCCCCTGCGCCATCCTTCGTCCCGGCCATGCGCCCGCCCACGTCCCGGCCCTTCCCCCGTAACGGCCGCAGGCCCCGAACGTCCTTTCCCCCGCCAAGAACCAGGCCTCCAAACCGCCGGGGCCCGCCCGTCCCGCCCGCGAAAGCCCACCAGCGCCTATGCCGTCCCGCTTCCCCCTTCCACGCTTATCAGTCTCCTTTCCCGTCGCCCCCCTTCCGGGCTCTGTCATGTCCGCCGCCGGAGGCGTCATGATGGCCTTGGCCTTCCCGGAGGCCGGGCTCCACCCGCTCGCGTGGATCTGCCTCGCGCCGTTGTATTTGGCCTGCTGCAGGCAGAGGCCCGCGAGGGGCTTCCTGTTCGGGTGGATCTTCGGACTGGCGCTGGGCCTCTCCAGCTTCAGCTGGCTCGCGGGGGTCATGAGCGGCTACGGGGGGCTGGGGCCGTGGGGGGGCGCGGCGGTACTCATGGTCCTCGCCGCATTCCTCGCGCTGTACCAGGGCCTGTTCGGGTGGCTCGTCGCGGGCTGGGACGCGGAAGGCAAGGGCTTTTTCGCGGGCCCGCTTCTGGCGGCCCTCTTCTGGACGGGGCTGGACTGGCTGAAGGCCTGGGTGTTCACGGGCTTCAACTGGACGCCTTTGGGGAGCGCCCTCGCGGGGAGCCCCAAGCTCATAGGGCTGTGCGACGTCATCGGCGCCTACGGACTGGGCTTCCCCGTCGCCCTGGCGAACTTCCTCCTGGCGGCGCTGGCAGTGATGCCCCGCCGCGAGAGGATGATGGAAGCCGTCGCCTGCGCGTCCTGGGCCGCGGCCTGCGTTATTGGCGTGGCCTTGTACGGGATCGTCACTTACAACGTTTGGGAGGACGAGGCAAGAGCCGCGAGGAAGATAGATCTGGCAGTCATCCAGGCCTCGGTCGAGCAGGAGTTCAAATGGGACGCCAGGTACCGCCGGGAGGTTCTGGGGCGCTACTCTAGCCTGGCCATGGAGGCTGCCTCCCGCAAGCCGTTCCTCACCGTGTGGCCCGAGACAGCGGCCCCCTTCATCTACAACCGCGACCCCTTCGAGACGGCCTGGCTCAGGAACCTTTTGTCCGAGGCCGGGGCCCCCATGCTCGTGGGCATCGCCGCCGGGGACCCCGACCCGGAAACGGGCAGGTTCCGGCTGAAGAACAGGGCCTGGCTCCTCTACCCCGACGGGAAGACCGGCCCCTATTACGACAAGCAGCACCTGGTTCCCTTCGGGGAGTACGTGCCTATGCTGGAACAGCTCCCGTTCCTCCGCTCCGCCTTCCTCCAGGGGGTGCTTGGGGCCGCCGGCAACTTCAGCCCCGGCGAGAGGATGCCCCCCATAGAGTACGGCGGCGTTAGCTTCGGGCCCCTCATCTGCTTCGAGTCCATCTTCCCTTACCTCGCCCGCCGCCAGGCCCAGGCCGGGGCCGACGTGCTCCTGGTCACCACCAACGACGCCTGGTTCGGGACCAGCTGGGCCGCGGCCCAGCACTTCGCCCAGGCCTCCATGAGGGCCGCGGAGACCCGCCTGCCTCTGGCCAGGGCGGCCAACGACGGGATCAGCGGGCTCATATCCCCTTCGGGAAAGGCCATGTTCGCCTCCCCGCGCGGGGCGGTGGACGTCTATACCCTCCAGGTCCCCCTGGCCGGTCGCGAAAAGCCCACCCTCTACGTCCGCGGCGGCTGGCTCTTCGCGCCAGCGTGCGCGGCCTCCACGGGGCTGGCCTTCCTGACGATCCTTATAATAAGGTTGCGGACGGCCCCCGCGCGCCGCGCGGCGAAAGCGGCCGGGGGCGGCAAAGCCGGGGGCGGCAAAGGCGGAGGGGGGAAAGGCGGAGGCGGGGGTTCCGGGACCGTCCGCGCGAACCCCGGCCCGGTCGGCGCCCCCTCCAAAGCTGCCGGGGCCTCCAGTCCCGTCGCGTCGCCCAAGCCGTTCAATCCTTCCAAGCCCGGCGGCGGCCGCAAAGCCGGGAAGGGGAAAAAAGGCGGGAAGAGGAAATAGCCCTGCCGGCCGCCCGCGGGCTTCCGCCGTCAATTCCGCCGTCACCCCGTAAGGCAGGTTGGCAGGGAGGGCCGGGAGGTCGGCGGTGAGGCTGGAATACCGTCTGCCCCGGAGGCTGGAAAACCTGGCGGCCGGGAGACATCCGCCCCGTTGCGAGTGAGCCAGGAAGCTCCTGAACCGGATTCCCCGCCTGATCGGCCCGCCCCTGGCGGTTAAGGGCTCCGAGGCCCTTGCCAAGGCATTCGCGATGCCTTGTGGAATCGGAAAGCTTAAGGGAGTGCCGACATAGGCGAGATCGCCAGACCGGCAAAACGCCGGGAGGGGGGAGCGCCGTGAAGGGCGCTCTCCGGGAAGGGGGCGTTTTTCCCGTTCGCCTCCCCTGCCTTCCGGCAGGGCCGCATTATTGCGAGTTCCCCCCCCCGCAAAAATTTAATCCCGTAAAAGGCTCTGTCCCTAAACGTGCGATACCAAGAATTTTTATCCGAAACTGAAAGATTACAAAAAACACGCCTCGCCCCGCAGAGCCCCGCGCGCCGACGGCCGTTGCCGGGAGCGGGGACTGTCGCTGCCGGGAGCGGGGCTACGGCAAGCCTTCCGATTATTTGGTCGCACCCCTACAGATTGGGGCAAGAACATGGAAAACTCCAGCATTTTGGGGATCAAGGCGAAAATCCTGCTCCGCAGGCCCCGCTTCCCCCGGAGGTTCCGCTTGAGAGGATCCACGAAAAGGCTAAAGGCCCGTAAAAAAAATTCCAGGCTTCGCGGGCGCTCCGTTTCGGGGGAGGCCTATGGCCGAAACGCGACTCCCGCTCTTTCTTCGAAGCCAATTTTTCGGCAAAATGATTCGAAAATGAAAAAATTCAATGGTTTTCGAGCCACAAACCTACATAAACGTCGACAAATTAGCCTTCCATAAAGCCAATGGCTGCCGCTCCGGCATCCTCCGGAACTTTCCGGGCCCCGCCAAAAGGCGCCGGGAACCCCGTTCCGCCCCCCAGATTTCAGTTCCGGATATCGTTGACACCCATTTGCTCTTCTGTTATCCTCCCCCCTGTGACCTGTTTACAGGCGCCGGGGGCCAGGCTTGCGCCCGTCCCCGCCCGGCGCCAGAACGGCTTAAATCCAGGGGCGGGCATGTTGCCTTTTCCCCGTGAGTTCAGGCGCCAGGCGCCTCCGCGCCCCGCCGCCATCGACGGCTTTCCATTTACTGGCCTCCGGGCGCCCCCCTCTCCCTTTTCCGGCCGGGGGAGGCTTCCTTCCCGCCAGAAAACATATTTCCCATTCTCAGTTTTCGCCCCGGCCCCCCGACGGCGGACGGCGGGGGAGCCCTGGGCAGGCTCCTTCCAGGCCGTCACGGCCTGAAACCCGATTCCCGAAGAACCGAGGGCAGACACAAGGACACAAGGACACAAGGAGAGTTTAATGAAAGCGATTATCGTTACCCTGGCTCTGGCGGCGCTTGTCGTCTGCATCCCCGGCCAGGCCTCGGCGCAGATGGCTGAGAGGACCATTCACCTGAGCGTCCTGGGCGGCGCGATCTTCCCCAGCAACAGCACGGGCATGGACAACGGCGCCGCCTTCTCGCTGGGACTCGGGTACAACTTCACGAAGAACTTCGGGCTTGAGATCATGGGCACCGCCGCCCCGAACATCGACGACGACTATGATCTCCCGAACGAAATCTCCGGCGACAACGACGTGCTCCTGGGCCGCTTGAACGCCCTGTGGCACTTCGACACCGGCACCAAGTTCACCCCCTACATCACCGCCGGTATCGGCGCCATCAAGGTGAACGTCGAGCGCGGGCACGACTACGACTCCTTCACCTACAACGCCGGCCTCGGCTTCAAGTACTTCTTCGACGAGACCGTGGCCCTCCGCGTCGAGGCGACCGAGGTCATGTACGCCAAGAAGCACGAAGGGGACTCCCGCTACCATTCCCCCATCGTCCAGGCCGGTCTCACCTTCCAGTTCGGCGGCGGCCCCGGCTGCATCGACCCCGACGGCGACGGCGTGTGCGAGCCCTTCGACAAGTGCCCCGGCACCCCGGCCGGCTACAGGGTCGACGCGGACGGCTGCCCCATCACGGTCACCATCACGCTTGACGTCAAGTTCGACTTCGACAAGGCCGTCGTGAAGCCCGCCTACCGCTCCGAGGTCGAGCGCGCCGCTACCTTCCTGAACCAGCATCCGGGCTCCACCGCCGTCGTCGAGGGCCACACCGACAGCCGCGGCACCGAGGCCTACAACCAGAACCTGTCCGAGCGCAGGGCCCGCGCGGTCCGCGACTACCTGGTCACCCAGTTCGGCGTCTCCGCCGGCCGCGTCTCCGCCGTCGGCTACGGCAAGTCCCGCCCGATAGCCACCAACGCCACCGACGCCGGCCGCGCCGAGAACCGCCGCGTCGTCGGCGTCTTCACGGGGACCGACGTAGACCGTTAGCCCGTGCCTTTACAGCCTCCGGCCCCTTAAGGCCGAAGGCCCCTTCCTTCCAGCCAGGGCCGCTTTTTCAGGCGGCCCTGGTTTTTTTTGCGCCCGGATTCGGGGCATGGCCCCGGCCTCCGGTTCGGAACCCGGCCGCGCCGGTCCCGCTCCGCGTCCCCGGGGGCTGACGCGCCGGGGTTCCGGAAGAGCCCCGGAAGCACACGGGCGCCTAATGCGCCGTCCTTCGCCTTCCCGGATTGCCTCCTTATCGGATTGCGCGCTTGCCTGCCGGGGGCTGCCCGTCCCTGCCGCTACGGCCGAGCCCCCCCGGCCGGACGGGGATGCGGCCGCGCCGCCCACCGGAAAAGGATCCTCCGTTGGAGGCCGCCCCCACCGGCCGGCCTCCCGCAGCTCCCGCCGTCCCGCCTCAGAGGGGCAGCCACGCCCTACTGCGTCGCACTCGTCAATGCCGCCTTCATGGCTCCTGAGCAGCACCCTTCACAAGTCCGCAGCGGCCCGCCTCCTCCAAGAATCCGCGGCGGCCCGGGAACCGCTCCTTCATGGAGCCGCCCCTGCCCCGGCACCGCTCCTCCGGAGGTCCGACCCGGCGTCTGCGCGGCTCGTCCAAGGGACCGCCATCTCCCCCGGCCAGCCCCGCCACGGCTCCGGGCAAGTTCCTCCACGGGACCGCCGTCTGTCCGGGAAAGCCCAGAGAGCCTTCCGCCACGGGACAAAGGCATGTACCGAGGGACGCGGCCGGGCACGGAGTTGCCTGCCCCCCGCCGACGCCCAGAAGCCGGACTTCAGCCCGGCCACTTACAGCCCCTCCAGGCGTCCCCCCCTGGCCTGTCCGAAGTCCTTGACAAGTCCCTCCGGCGAACTTTCGCCCGAAACCCGGGGTCCGGGGCCGCCGCCCGCCTTCGTGAACCCTATGCCGTCCGCGGGGAAGCGCCGCCTTCCTTGTCGCGGTTTTAGCGGTACCCTATACTGATTTCGAGAGCACACCCCCTTCGTCTCCGGACCAGGGGAGAGCCTCCGAACCGTCCTGCTAAATCCCCCAAAATCAAAGATCCCGTCCCGGCCCCCCGATGGAGGACGGCGGGAACCGCGGGCAGGCATCTTACGGGCCGAAGCGCCCTGAAACCCGATTCCAGGCGAACCGGGGACAATCAAAGGACACAAGGAGAGTTTAATGAGAGCGATTATCGTTGCCCTGGCTCTGGCAGCGCTCGCATTCTGCATCCCGGGACAGGCCTCGGCGCAGATGGACGAAAGGACCGTTCACCTGAGCGTGCTGGCGGGCGGCATCTTCCCCAGCGGCAAAATGGAGATCCACAACGGGGCCGCCTACTCGTTGGGCATCGGCTACAATTTCACTAAAAATTTCGGGCTTGAAATCATGGGCACCGTCGCGCCCAGCCTCGGCGACAAATGGACCGCCCCGAACGAATACGTCGAGGGCGACAACGATTTCCTCATGGGGCGCCTAAACGTCCTGTGGCACTTCGAAACAGGCACCAACTTCACCCCCTACGTCAACGCCGGGTTCGGCACCGCCAGGATCAACGTCGAGCGCGGCGACGACTTCGACTCGCTAACCTACAACGCGGGCCTCGGCTTCAAGTACTTCTTCAACGAGACCACCGCCTTGCGCTTCGAGGCGAACGAGATCATGTACGCCAGGAAAAACCACGGCGAATCCTATTACCACTCCCCCACCGTCCAGGCCGGCGTGACCTTCCAGTTCCCCGTCGGCCCCGGCTGCGTCGACCCGGACGGCGACGGCGTCTGCGAGCCCTTCGACAAATGCCCCGGCACCCCGCCTGGCTACAGGGTCGACGCGGACGGCTGCCCCATTACGGTCAGCATCACTCTCGACGTCAAGTTCGACTTCGACAAGGCGGTCGTCAAGCCCGCCTACCGCTCCGAAGTCGAACGCGCCGCGACCTTCCTGAACCAGCATCCGGGCTCCACCGCGGTAGTCGAAGGCCACACCGACGGCCGCGGCACCGTCGCCTACAACCAGAACCTGTCCGAGCGCAGGGCCCGCGCCGTCCGCGACTACCTGGTCACCCAGTTCGGCGTGGCCCCCGGCCGCGTCGACGCGGTCGGCTACGGCAAGTCCCGCCCGATAGCCACCAACGACACCGACGCCGGCCGCGCCGAGAACCGCCGCGTCGTGGGCGTCTTCACGGGTACCGACGTGGACCGTTAGCAGCCCGCGCCTTTTACATCCTGCGGCCCCTTGAAAGGCCGAAGGGATTTTTTAATAAAGCCGGGGCCGCTTCACGCGGCCCCGGCTTTTCCGCGCCCGGCTTCCGGACGGGAGAACGTCCGGAGGCGCCTTTCCCGACCTGTTCCCGACTTATTCCCGGCTTCTTCCGGGCTCAGCCCGGGCCAAGCCGGTCTGTTGCCGCGCTTCTTTCCAGTTTCATTCCAAGCTCCTTCCCCGCTTGCGCGACGGCCCCGATCCGGGCCGTGAAATTTTTCGCCGCCACAAATAACGCCGCGATTACGGAAATTTATTGAGCATTCCGGCAGACATGCCAGACGCCCTCAGGCGGCGGTCCGCGAACCCGGGGCCCGGGACCGGGCCAAACGCCCCGCGAACCGAAGGGGTTCCGCCGGGAGGCCGGCCTTGACCCGTCCGCGGCGCCGCCCGCCGGGTTCCGCGGAGGAAATCCGGAAGGCCGCCGGAAGGGAGCTTGCGGGAGGCTCCGAAGGAAGGCCGCGCCGGAAGTTTCCGGGATAAGCGCGAGCGGCTTCGGTCCTCGGGCGCTCCCCGGAACGCGGCTCCCCGGACGCGGCTCCCCGGACGCGGCTCCCCGGAACGCGGCGAGCCGGCCCCCCGCTTTCGCCGCCCGACCGCCGTGCCCGTCAGCTCCCGGCTCCGGCGCGATCTTGCCCGAGCCCCCCGCCGCCGAACGGGGCCTTCACTCCCGGCCGCCGCCGCGCGGGACGACCGAACGGGCCTACTCGGGCCGCTGGCTTGACCCGGGCCGGCCTACATGGTGGAATAGGCCAACCCGACGCCTTGCCCTGCGCGGCGTGCCCTAAACCGTCTTCCGTCGCCCCGCCCCGCCCCGCCCCGCCCCGGCCTTGCCGGGCGGGCTTATTGCGTGCCCCCCAGGTGAACCCATGCGCAAGCCCCCGTCCGCCTCCGCGCTGCCGCCCCTTCTGGCCATCCTTGCCTTCCTGGCGGCCTTGGCCTTCTCCGCCCCGCGGCTGTCCGCCGAAGGCTTCACCACCAAGGACGGCATCGAATTCGTCAAAATCGAGCCGGGAAGCTTCACGATGGGGAGCGGCGGGGGCCATTCCTACGAGAGGCCCCGCCACAGGGTGAACATCACCAGGGCCTTCTACATCGGAAAGTACGAGGTGACCCAGAGCCAGTACAAGGCCGTGACCGGCACCAGCCCCTCCAAGCACGAGGGCCCCGACGACCCGGTGGAGTGCCTCTCGTGGGACGAGGCCAGCCGCTTCGCGCAGCTGGTGGCGGTGCGCGAGGGAAAAAGCGGCTTCAGGCTCCCCACCGAGGCGGAGTGGGAGTACGCCGCCCGGGCCGGCGAGGACGGGGAATGGCCCGGGGGCTCGTCCCGGGGCCTGGGCAGCCACGCCTGGTACAAGGCCAACTCCGGAGGCAGGCACCACCCAGTCGGGCAGAAGGAGCCCAACGCCTTCGGGCTGCACGACACGCTGGGGAACGTCTGGGAGTACGTGGCTGACTGGTACGACGCCGGCTACTACAGGAAATCCCCCGCCGACGATCCCAAGGGCCCGGAAAAGGGAATGAAAAAACTTTTCCGGGGAGGGGCCTGGCCGTGGAATGCCTCCAACAACAGACTTTCCACAAGGAATTACAATTACAATGCGGACCCTTCCATTTACGCCGGCAATTGCCCGTACGCCCCGGTGCCTGAGGACCAAAAGATCGCCTTATGGGACACGGACCTGGGATTCCGCCTGGCATTCTCGGAGAAAGGCGTCCAGGGCATTACGAG
>JAIRZX010000504.1 GCA_031267005.1 Deltaproteobacteria bacterium | reverse complement strand
GCCGGTGCCGGGAGCGCGGCCGCCGGCGCGCCGGCCGCGCCGCCAGACGGCCCGCCTGGCGACGTCTGGGAGGCCGACTGGGACGCGGGGCCGGGCTATCCCCCGCCGGCTTCGGCGCCGCCGGAGACCGGTCCCGCGGAGCCGCGGACGGCCCGTGAGGCCGGGGCCGCCTCGGACGGCTCTGACTCCTCGGGAGCGCCGGACGGGTCGGAACTCGACTGGGAGGTCCCCGGCCCAGCAGGCGAGGGAGCGCCCATGTTCCAAACGGCGCCCGCGGTCCATGCGGGAACGGCGGGAACGGCCGAAGGCGGGGATCCGGCTCCGGCGGGGGCCTCAGGGGGCCCGGCGGCGGCCGGCAAAGGAAGCGCGGGGGCCTCCGGCCGGGCCCCGGGGCTGGCCTACGAGTCCTCCAAGGTCCTGGACGACGGCGGCCCCCCGGCGCTCAGGCCCATAGCCCAACTGGCCAGGACCTACATCCTGGCCGAGTCCCCGGACGGGCTCAGGATCATAGACCAGCACGCCGCCCACGAACGCATACTGTTCAACCGCCTGAAACTCCTGCTCGAACGGGACGGGCTCCCCTCCAGGAACGTGCTCATTCCCGACACCTTCGAGCTCCACCCCCACGAGAGGGCCGCGCTGGAGCGCGTCCTGGAACCTCTGGAGCATCTGGGGTTCCGCCTGGAGCCCTTCGGCGAGGGCACCTGGGTCCTGAAGGGGGTGCCCAGGATCCTCTCCCAGCAGGCGGCCGCCGAGGCCCTGCGCGAGATACTGTCCAGCTGCAGGGGAAGCTACGGCCAGCTGGACGGGGCCGGCGCGGGGGAGTCGGTGAAGGAAGTCTCCGAGGCCTGGCTCCACTCCGTCGCCTGCAGGGCCGCCATAAAGGCCGGCCACGACCTCCCCCTGGAGGACATGAAGAATCTCCTTTCGGACATGTACGAGGCGGAGGCCGGCGGCTACTGCCCGCACGGGAGGCCTTCCTCGCTGTCCATAACCTACGACGAGCTGGAGAAGAAGTTCGGCAGGAAGTAGCGCGCGCCGCAGTCGCGCGGGGCTTCCACGCCGCGCAGCATTTCCGCCCGGCACCCCGCCCCGTTTCCCTTCGGCCCGCCCGGAGACCGTCCTTCCCTGCTTTCGTCCTTCCCAGTTAGGACGGCATCCCGGCCCGACGGCTTCCGCACTTGCCGCCTTTCAGCCTTCCCGGCCCGACGGCTTCCGCACTTGCCGCCTTTCAGCCTTCCCGGCCCGACGGCTTCCGTACTTGCCGCCTTTCAGCCTTCCCGGCCCGACGGATTCCGCCCTTCCCGGATTTCGGCCTTCCCGGCCTGACGGCTTCCGACCTTCCCGGGGTTCCGTCCGGCCCGCTTAATGCCGCGCAGGGCTTCCGGGCCGCACCCCGTTCGCTACCCCCGGGCGGAGCGGATTCCTTTCCCAGCGGCTTTCGGCTTATCCTCCCAGCGGCCACGCAGGCCCGCAAAGGCGCATACCAATGAACCGTCCAGCCCTAACGCTTTTCACGGAAGGCGGAAGCGCCGCCCGCGCCGCGCGCTCCCGGGCCTGCCGGGCCGCCCCCGCGCCGGCCCGCATCCCGAGGGCCTCCGCGTCCCCGCCCGCTCTCGCGGCCGCGGCCCTCGCCGTCCTTGCCTTCGCCGCGCCGGCGTCGGCTGGGGACGGCCCCAAGGGAGAAGTGCTCGTGTACAGCGCCTCCGGGGCCACCTCCGCGGCGCTCCCGCTCATAGGGGCCCTGGAGCGGGGCTGGCCCGGCAGGGCGGTAGTCGTCGAGGAATGGAAGAGCCTGGACGATCTGAGGGGCCTCGTGCTCTCCGGCAAGGGGGACGTCTGGGTGGGGCACCTGGAGGCCTTCGGGAGGGCGGCCTCCAAAGGGGCCAAAGTTACCCTCCTCTCCGTTACCGCCTGGAAAAAGTTCTACTTCGTGTCGGGTCCCTTCAGGGGCCCGGCCGGGGGGGGATCCGGGGAGCCGGGATCCCGGGAGGACCCGTCCGGCCCCGCCGGTTCCGCCGAGTTCTGGCCCCGGAGCCCGGGGGAGCTCGCCGAGCTCCTTTCCGCCGAGAGGCTCCCGCTGTACGCCGCCCCCCAGTCCGGGCCCTCAACCGGCATACTCTCCCGCATAGCCCAGATGGGAGGGCCCTCCTTCGACGCGAGGGCCCTCCCCATGCAGCAGGTGCTCCTGGAGCTCGCGTCCGGACGCGCCAGGGCAGCTTTGGTGCCCGAGCCCGGGGCCTCGGCGGCCCTCGCCAGGAACCCGGCGCTCAGGATAGTAGGAAGCCTGGAGGAAGAGCACGCGAGGCTAGCCGGGGGGCCCGCGAGGCTGCCCCACGCGGGGGTTGCTGCCGACCCGGCCTTCGCCAGCGAGCACCCGGGGCTGGCCCGCGAGCTCCAGGAACTCATGGCCGAGAGCGGAAAGGCCTTCACCGCGATGCCGCCATCGGAGGCGGCCGGGCATCTCCCCAAGGGCCTTCGGGACGGCATGGGCGAAAAGGTGCTCGCAGACTCGCTCTCGCGGGACCCTATAGGGTCAGTGAACGCCTCGGACGCCGTCCCGGAGATAGCGTCCTTCCTTTGCCTGGCTGCCGCCGAGCTCTGCTCCGGCGGCAAGCTGGACCCCTCCTTCCCGCCTGGTTTCATCTACAGGTAGACGGGCTCCCCCCCCGCCCCCGGAGAAAGGCGGGCCTCCGGCCCGCCCCAGTTCGGGCCGGGCCGCTTTCCTGCCGCTGCGGCCGCGGCCCGCTGACCCCTTTCCCCTCCCGCCCAGGACGCAAGCCCCGTTGAAAACCACCAGGACCATCATCCCCTACCTCGTGCCCCTCGCAGTTTGGGCGGCCGCGACCGGCCTCGCCAGGATATGGCTGGGGCCGCTCCTCGCCCCGGACCCGTGGACAATACTCAAGCGCGTCTGGGAGCTCGCGGCCTCGCTGGAGCTCTTCCGGGGTCTCGGCACCACCGCCGCCCGGGGGCTCGCGGGGGCGCTCCTGGCCAACGTCGCGGGCGTGGCCCTGGGGGCCCTGGCGGGCAGGTCGCCGTGGGCGCTCAGGCTGGCCGGGCCCCTGGTCGCGGGCATACAGTCCTGCCCGCCCATAGTCTGGATAACCCTCGTGATGGTCTGGGCCGGGACCGGGGCGCTGGTGCCGGTGGCGGCCGTCTTCGCCGCCACGGTGCCTTTCGTGTTCAGCACCACGGCCCAGGGGGTGATGGGCGTCCCGGAAAGGCTCCTCGCCGTGGGCAGGCTCTACGGGGTGCCCAGGACGAGGACGCTGTTTAAGGTAGCCGCCCCGGCCGTGCTACCCTACTACCTGGCGGGGCTGTCCACCGTGCTGGCCACGGCCTGGAAAGCCGCCGCCGTAGCCGAGTACATGGGGAGCCCCGACGGCGCCGGCGCCGCCATATACTGGAGCTACTCGAGGCTCAACATGGAGGACTTGAACGCCTGGGCCCTGTCGCTGGTGGCTCTGGGGCTGCTCCTGGAAGCGCTGGTCATAACCCCTTTGAGGGGACGCGCCGCGCGCATGACGGCGGAGGGGGCGTGAAGGCGCGCGGCGGGGGGCCGCGGGTGGCTTCAAGGCCCTGCCCGGCGCGGCTCCGCGTGAAGCCGGGCTGCGCCCCGCGGGCAGCCTCGGGGGCTTGCGGCGCATGAGGGGCCGGGGCTCGCGGGAAGGTAACGGGCCTGGCGCGGCGGCGGGCTCGGTGGCGGAAGCGGTAGCAGCGGCGGGCTCGGGCTCGGCGGGGGAAGCGGTAGCGCGCCCGGTCCGGGGAGCAAGGCGCGGCCCGCCGCTCCTGGTCGCCAGGCACGTGTCCAAAAGCTTCCAGGGCAGGCTGATCCTGGCGGACGTGTCGGCCACCCTCGCGCCCGGCACGGTCACCCTCTTCTCCGCACCTTCCGGCTGCGGCAAGAGCACCCTGCTGGAGATCCTCGCGGGCGTGCAGAAACCGGACGGAGGCGCCGTGGAGAGGCTCGCCGCGGCTAGCCTCATGTTCCAGGACAACGCCCTGGTGCCGTCTTTGGACGCCGCCGGGAACCTGGCCTATATACTGCCCCGGGCCATGGCGGCCTCGGAGAGGAGGGACAGGATAGGCCTCTGGCTGGCGCGCGTGGGGCTTGAGCCCCGATCCTACCCCCGTTCCATGAGTTCCGGCATGAAAAGGCGGCTGAGCCTGGCCCGCGCCTTCATAGCCGACAGGCCGCTTACCCTCCTGGACGAGCCCTTCGCTTTCCTGGACGACAGGTGGCACGCAGCAGTGGCCGCCTTCATTCGGGAGAATGCCGAAGGCGGCGGGGCCGTGGCCCTGGCCGGGCACGGGGCGGCCCGGGCGCTCAAGGACGCTTGCGGTGACCTCCTGAGGGAGCTGGAGCTGGGGCAGTCGCCGGTCACTTTGGAGGACCTGTGGTACCCGAAGGGCCCGTGGGTGGGATCGAAAAGGAACAAAGGAACCTCCTCCTAAGGAACCTAAAGGAGCCGGAGGGACCAGGGCGGGCGGGGTAGAGGGGTAGACGTCGCACGGGGATTACACGCCCCTTCCGCCGGGGCCTTCCGTGCCTCCCCAAGGCAAAACCGGTATTGGGTGCAGCATGTAAAATGAGAGCATAATTAGAAAATGTGATTTTTAGACAAATTTTGGGTAGCCCCCCCTACTCCACAGGCTTCTGATGATCGCCCACAAACGAAGTTGTCATTTCAG
>JAIRZX010000495.1 GCA_031267005.1 Deltaproteobacteria bacterium | reverse complement strand
GTTTCATCATACCAGTGCGCTTACGATCTGTTCTCCCAAAAGTCCTTGAAGGAAACCCCCGTCGAGCTTTACGCCCCCCCAGCGCTCGAATTGAGATTTACGGGCGTCGAAGCGAACATTCCGTAACTATTGCGGTACGAGAATTTCCTAAATAAAATGCGTCCGCGTCTTTCGAAATACCGCAGCCTGGGATCCTTGTCAGTTATGGCGTAAAATATCGGGCATTGTCAGTATTGCCATTAAAATTTAATAGTTAAAATTACCGTGGCATCTAATCATTATACAGAACGGCCATGACTCAAATATTATTCTAAAATTTAATGAGAACGGGAATATTTCAAAGCGTGATCGCGCCCTTCCGCGCCGATACGGGACATCTTGATCGCTGCGGCCAATAACAGGCTTTTCCCGCGTTTCAGAGGCGCTTACACAGCCGGATTCGCTCCGTTCGGCTAACTCTCCGCTGCTTCAAGCCGGCCGCTCGCGGATATGCCGACCGTTAGCGGATATGCCGGCCGCCCTCGGGCAAGCCGGCCGCCAGCCACGGAAAGGGGGGACATGTCTCCTCAAGGGGGGCGTCATGGCTCCAGTCGCCCCGCGGCGGCCCAGACCGCCCGCGAAGCCCAGGCGAAGAAAGAAATCGGCCGCGGAGGCGTCCGGCCCAAAAATGCCAAGATAGGGTGCCGCCTGCGGCCTTTAGGACGGCGAATTCCCTTTCCGGGGCAGGCCACGGCTATTCCCGTCGTCCTGGGTCCGCGAAATTCCGGCGGCAACCGCACCCGCCAGAGCCGGCTGTTCCTGGTCCTGCGAGACCTCCCCTGTGTTTCAAGCCCATGGCATGAACGCATACGGCGGCTGGCATACGTTCGCGCCGGAGCGGGAAGGGCGCCTGTCGGAATTGGCGCCGCCCCGTAAAAGCAAGCTCGGTGTCGGCGGGCTGCCGCCACGGTCCCCTAAAGGAAAAGCCAGGCGCGGTGGACGAGAGCCGACCGACGGCCCGGGACTGGGTCAAGACCACCCCGAACGGATGCGGGCAGAAGGACCCTTTTCCCGCGGCCTGCGGGCAACCTCCCCCCTTCGCCTGGGCCCCGCCTTCCTTCTCGCACGGACCGCCTCCCGTCTGCCCCAAGAAATCCTCCCAGGCTCGCGGCCCGCCTTCCCGCCTTCCCGCCTTCCCGCCTTCCCGCCTTCCCGCCTTCCCGCCTTCCCGCCTTCCCGCCTTCCCGCCTTCCAGATGATCGACTCGAGCCTGACACAGGTCCGCCCACCCTTCAACCCGTGAACGGATACGTCGGGCGTAAAGTCTGCTTCATGCATCCAAGAGGGAAACCGGGCGTGAAGAATCCTTCATAGGTTTTATTGCGCTGGCATCAATTTTCCGGGGTTGCCTTTTGTAACGCAACGCTACCTGTTACAATTGCAGAATGCTCGGCCAAATCCTCGCGCGCACGGCGTTGCCACCGGGCCACGCCTTCGATTACTACCCACCGCGGGACCGGGGGCACCTCTGCGGCCAGCCCTTCGGAAACAGCGCCCTCCCCCGGGATTTGCCGGATGCCCGGGCTCTCCCGCTCACCTTTCCTCCCGTGGGCCCCCCGGCAACGCCGGTCCCTGCGGAGGCCCCCGGCGGTCCCGCGGCCCCCGGGTTCAGGGGCTCCCCCGCCGGCGACTGGGCGCTGGCCGAGGCAGTCCTCTTTCCGGAACTCCCCGGAAACTTCCCCGCGTCGTTGGCTGCCCCGGCAGAGGGACCGGGCGGCTGGCTCTTTTGGCGCACGCACCTGGAGGGCGCGCCCCGCGAACTTGAGGGGCTCCCCCCGTGGGACAGGGAGGCCGCCCGATCCAAGCTCCTCAGGATAGCGGAGGATCTCTCCGCCTTGGGCGCCCGACTGGCCCGAAAGCCTCCGGGACCCCCTGATTCCGCGGTTCCCTGGGTTCCCCCCGGGAACGGCGCCCCCTCCGACTGCATGCGGGCCGCCGCCCGGCTCGCCTCGCTCCTTTCCTCCTCCTTCTTGTCGGCGGCGGCGGGCGTCCGCTCGCCCGAGAAGGTGTTCGTCGTTGACGGCGAGCCCGTCCTGGCCGGGTGGTGGAAGCCCCCGTGCGCCGGGGACCCGGACCCCGCCCCTGAACCGGAGGCCGGCCCCGGGGCGGGGTGCCGCCCGGCCCGGGCCGAGGCCCCGGTTCCGGCTTTCCCTGCGGCGCCCGATCCCCCAGCCTTCCCCCGCTCCGAGGCGGAGGGGGCTTCGGCGGGTATCCTGCGCCCCGCTCTCGCCGCCCTTTGCGCCTTCCTTTCGACCCTGGCCCTCT
This sequence comes from Deltaproteobacteria bacterium, assembly GCA_031267005.1. GTDB lineage: Bacteria > Desulfobacterota > Desulfarculia > Adiutricales > Adiutricaceae > JAIRZX01. Next base: position 1,057 of record JAIRZX010000495.1, on the reverse strand, counting down.
TCTGGCTCCTGTCGCCGGGCTTCCGCCGGGCGGCCCCGGCCGCGGTCGACCCGTACCCCTCGGCCGACGGGGCCGCCCCGGCCGGGAGGACGCCCTCAGGGCCGAGCTGGACGCCCTGAAGGCCCGCTACCGCGACGGGCTCTCCGCCTGCCGCCCGGACGGGCCCGGTCCCCCTCCGGAAGAACCCGCCCCCTCCCTCCCCGAACCGGAACGGGGCGACGGCGCGCCGCCCGCCTCCGGCGACGCCCCGCGGGCCCTGGAGGCGGCGGCCCCGCCCGCCGAAAATCCACCGGCCCCCGCGCCGCCCCGGAAGGTGCCCGCGCCGATGCCGCAGGGGCCCCGCGCCCCCTCCAAGGGATCGGGGATGGTGATCCCGGCCGGCGCGAAAGACTTGTCGTTTTTAATAGGGTGCTGGAGGTCCGACGCGAACCTGTTCAACTGGCAAGGCGACCATCTCGTGTACGTATACTGTTTCGCGGACGGCTCCGGCAGAGCCACCGTACGGATCGAGGAGGTGAGCACTTCCGCCCGGCGTGGTTTGGTTTGCACCACCACGGGAACGGCGAGGCTGGAGGGAGGAAAGCTCAGGATCGTGGATAAGGGCTCGAATTGTTACGGGAGCGCGCGGTATTATTATCCCGTTGAGGTTGTATGCACTCCCAGTAAGGGCGGAATTGCCAGCTGTGTCGTCGGCAGTCTCCCTCCCCATAATAGAGGGTACTATAACTCTCGCTTCACTTACGTGGGCCGGGCCTGACGGAGGGGCAGCCCGGACGCTGCTCCCGCCCGCGCGGCGGCGGGGGGCGGCCCGGGCGGGGCTGGCCGCAGGGCTGGATCTACCCACCGCGGCCGTGGCTACGACGTCATGGCTGCATAATCTGAACCCTGTGCCGGCTGGGGCTTCGCCGAACCTTTCGGGGGCACCGTTTAGAGTAGCTGCTACTCCGCTTCCGGCCCAAGCCTGATTCCACTGCAAAAAACTTTCACCTGCGCTATTCCCACTTTTCTGGGCATCCGGGATTGAGTGTGAAATATACAGTGACATTCTAAATTTAGA
>JAIRZX010000493.1 GCA_031267005.1 Deltaproteobacteria bacterium | reverse complement strand
TGTGGGAGTTGGTTTTGGATAGGGTGTTGGAGATGTAGCGTGTGATGGTGATGGAGAGGGAGATGGAGATGGAGATGGAGATGGAGATGGAGATGGAGCGGGAGATGGAGAGGGAGATGGAGATGGAGATGGAGAGGGAGAGGGTGAGGGAGAGGGAGAGGGAGAGGGAGAGGGAGAGGGAGATGGAGATGGAGATGGAGAGGGAGATGGAGATGGAGAGGGAGAGGGAGAGGGAGAACAGGCTACAGGCCGAGGGCGGACGGGAGCGCCCCTTTACGGGTAGGCGCGAAACGGACGGGAGGGCCCTGCGGGGGAAGCCCCCCTTGCTTCCCCCGGACAGGAACTGGGGGGTTTCGGAGCCAGACCGCCTTCAAGGCCGCGCGGCAGGGGCCTCGAAACTGGAACTCCCTCTCAGAGGCCGTCCCCGCAGGCGCGGGAAAGGCTTCCGGGGGCGGCGGGAGGCTCCTGGAAGGTGCCCGCGGTCAAGAAATACCTTCCTTGGCGCACTTGCGGCAGACCCCGCGCACCTCAACCGTTCCGTCCTTGAGCTCGAAGCCCAGGGCCCCAAGGCGGTTGAAGATGCTCGTGTAGAGGCCCTCGTCGTTTATCTCAGTGGTCGTCTGGCACCCGGGACACACCACGATCAGGGGGTTGTGGGCGGCCAGGTGGCTGTCCTGGCAGGCCACGAAGGCGTTCAGGGCGTTCACGCGGTGCACGAGCCCATTCTGCAGGAAGAACTCCAGTATCCTGTACACCGTGGCCGGGGTCAGCCTGTGGCCCCTCTCCCTCAGGGTGTCTATCAGATCGTACGCCTTCACCGGCCCCGTCGCCGTTATGAGGGTCTCCAGCACCAAACGCCTCAGCTGGGTGAGCTGGCTGCCCTGGGCGGCGCAGTAGCTCTGGGCCTCGTCCAAAAGCCTCTTCACTTTCTGGTCGGTCGTCTCGATTTTAGTCCCCATTTTTCACCTGGCCGGAGGAGGCGGGCGGCCCGGCCCCCCGGGCTCATCCGTCTTCCCGGTAGGGCTCGACCCTGTCGGCGGGAAGGGTGTACCCGGCGTCGCCCAGATCGTCCGTAAACCTCTCCGCCTTTATTATACCAGAAACCCAAACCACATCCATAACGGAAACGCCCGTTATCGGCTTCTCGCTCCGGACGTAGACTATCTGGTTGGGCGGCGGCGGCGGGACGTGGAGGCATGCGCCGAACGAGGGCACCAGGAAGAACTCCTTGAGTTCCGCCCCTTCCAGGTCCAGCGGCACCACGAAGCCCGGGATCTTTACGGCCTTCCCCGCCATCGCCTGGTTCACGGGTGCCTGGTTCCAGCGCTCCATGAAGAGCCTCACCGTCTCTTCCGCCCGGGGATCGTCGTCACGCATGCCGTCTATGCCCAGCTCCTGGAAGATCGCCGCGGGGTCCCAGGAAGGGTCCACGAGTTCGTCCCAGATGAGCCAGCCGTTCTCCTGGTAGCTCCTGGCATCGGCATCCGTCCCTGCCCGGGCTGCGGGCGGCGCGGCGGCCGACAGGGCCAGCGCCGACGCGAAAAGCAGGGCGAGGCTCGCGGCGCTCGCCCCGGCCGCCGCGAACGTTCCGCCACCGGAACGCCCGGGCCGGCCCGGGCAAGCTCCGGGCAAAGTCCCCGGAGAGGCTGAAGTCCCCTGAGAGTCTGAAGTCCCCGGAGAGGGGACGGCGCTCGAGCCTCCCGAAGGCCCGGGCGTGGCCGAGCCCGCGGAAGCGGCGGGCTCCCCTGTTACGGTTTGGGCAGGCATCTTAATCCCTCCTGGTCCAGTCCCGCCGCGCGGCGGGACGGGCCGGCCCCGTGAGGCTAAACGCTTCGAGGCGGAAAGCTGGCGTCCGGCGGCCGCCCGGCGCCCTTGGCCGCGCGGCCGACAGCGCGGCAGGCCGCGCCCGCGGGCAACTGCGGGCTCTCCCGCTCGACCGGGCCGGTCCGCTCAGGCGGACGGCGACAGCCCGTCGGACAGGCTCAGAAAGTACGCCCTCACGGCGGGGATGAGGCTGGTCAGGATCCCGAGCGCCAGGATCCCGCCCATGATCATCCACTCGCGGGAGGTGGGGGCCCCCGCTTCGAAGGCCAGGCCGAAGCGGTCCAGGAGCCACGGCGCCGCGAGCGCCGAGGCGGCGGTCAGGGCCGCCACCCCGAGTACGACGCCCGCCAATGTCAGAATGAAACCTTCGATGGAAAGGAGCGCCGTCACGTCCAAGGGCCCCGCCCCCGCGGAGCGCAGGACTGCCAGTTCCCGCCTCCTCTCCCCAAGGCCGGCCAGTATGGTCGAGCACAGCCCCGCGAGGCCCGTCAGCGTGACCAGCAGGGACACCGCCACCAGCGCCTTCTCCCATCCGCCCAAAAGCGCCCAGAGCTGGTCCAGGGCCACGCCGGGCATGACGGCGGTCAAAGCCTCGCCCCGGTACTCCTGGATCTCGCGCTGGAGACCGAAGACCGAGCGCCGGTTCTTGAGGCCTACCAGGACGGCGGTCACCGCCTTGGGCGTGAGGTCGAAGCGCCTGACCTGCTCCGCCGAAACGGAGAAGCCCCTTATCGGGGCGCCCCCCTGCCAGTCGATGTGGATGGCTTCCATGGACTCCAGGCTGATGTACAGGGACCTGTCCACCGGCGATCCGGTAGGCTCTAACACGCCCGCCACGACGAAGGGCTTGTCGTCGTGGAGCCTAGCGTGCGGGCCGCCCCCGTGGGCCAGCACTATCCTGTCGCCCTCCCTGTAGGCCAGCCTGGAGGCGACCTCCGAGCCCAGCACGGCCTCGAAGACGTCCCCGAAGGCCCTCCCCGACGCCATGGCGAGCTCCCTGCCCCCCCTGTACCTGAACCGGGCGAAGAAGTCGGTCGTGGTCCCCACGACCGGATAGCCCCTGTGGCTGTCCCCCATGGACAGGGGCACGGTCCACAGGACCTCGGGGCGGGAGGCTATCATGCCGGCCGAGTCCCAACCGATGTTGTTGGAGGCGCCCCCCAGGTGGAACACCGCGTAGAGCATCAGCTGCACCGGCCCGCCCCGCGCGCCCACCACCAGATCCGTCCCGGACACCGCCCCGGTGAACCCCAGCCGCACCTGGCTCCGCACCCTCTCGATGCCCACCAGCAAAGCCGCTGACAGGCTCACCGACAGCATCACGAGGCACAAGGTGAACCGGCGGTTCCAGGCGCTTTTGAGGGCCAAAACGGCAAGCGTCGCGAGTCTCTGCATGTGATCCACCGTGCCCCCGGCCGTTCTGGGCGGGGGGAGGGTTGCGCCGCCGGGGGGATTCCTCCGGCGGGCGCTAACCTTGAGTCGGGAGGGAAGGCGCGGGGGCGCCCGGAGCCCCAGGTGCGGCAAGCCCGGCGCGTTTCCCCCGGGCCGGGACGGAGTCCTCAGACCGGGCCCACGGGAAACAATCCGGAGTCCGAACCGTGCCGCAAACGAAATAGACCCCCCGGGCCCGCCAGGGCGATTCCGGTTTCCGCCTGTCGGGGACAGGCAGGTTTGACAGGACGGGGTTGCCGGATGGAGAGACGCCTCTCAGGCGCGGCTCCGGGGGGGCCCGGCGCAGCAGGCCCCGAAGGGCCGGCGGCGCCGCATTCCTGAAACGATCTTTTCGGGGCCCGGCGGGGGCTAAGCCGCCGCCGTCGGGCCTTTCAGGGAGAACCTGCGCTCGAACTCGGAGGCGAGCTTCCCGTCGTGGGACACGAACATTAAACTCGAGCCCGCCAGGGCGCACTCCTTTAAAAGCAGCCTCAGGAAAGCGATCCCCGTCTCCTCGTCGAGCGCCGAGGTGGGTTCGTCAGCTATGAGGAGCGGCGGGGAGCCTATCAGGGCCCTGGCCGCCGCCACCCTCTGCTGCTGGCCCACGGATAGCCTCGCCGCCCCCCTCGAATGGAGCTCCGGGGGTATCCCGAGCCTCTCCAGGAGGGTGCCGGCGGCTTCGGCCGGGGAGGCGGAATGCGCTAACGCCCTCTTCCTCCGGATCTTCGAGAAGCCGCAAGGGAGAAGCACGTTCTCGGCGGCGGACAGGTACGGCACCAGGTTGAACTGCTGGAAGATGTAGCCTATGTCGTCCCCGCGCAGGCGGTCGCGGGCGGGACCCGACAGTTTCGCGAGGCTCCTCCCGCCGACCAGGATCTCCCCCGCCGAGGGCGGAACGATGCCCGCCACCAGGCTCAGCAGGGTGCTCTTCCCGCACCCGCTGGGCCCCGAGATGAACAGCCGCTCCCCCCGCCCGAGGGAAAGATCCAGCCCCCCGAACACGGTACCCCCCTTGGGCCAGGAGTACGACACGCCCTTGACTTCCACGGCCGGCGCGGCGGAGGCGGAGGCGGAGCCATCGTCCGGCTCTGCCGCCGCGCCGGGGACGGCGGGAAGCGCTCCGGGCTCGGAGCCCCGGATCGGCTTCTCTCCCGGAGCTTCCGGGGGGCGCCGCCCAGCGGGGCCTCGTCCGGGACCGCTACCATGTCAGGGACGCGGCCGCGGGGTTCAGCTCAGCGCCCTTCTGGCCCTTGGGGGAGACCAGCTGGACGTCCACGTCCTGGAGGTTCGGGAAGGCCTTGAAGAGGCCCGAGGCGTCCAGGGACCCGTCGCCCGAAATGGCGGTGCAGGCGAACTCGAACTCAGCCTCCAAATCCGAATGCGCCTCGCCTTCGGCGTGCTCGTGGTCCCCGTCCGCTTCGCCGTGATCGTGGCCGTGGCCCTCGCCCTCGGGGGCGTGTGGGTGGCCCAGCACGTCCTCGGGGATGTTCTCGGCCTCGACGGCTACCTTGGACGAGGAGCAGCCCCACGCGGCGGGGAACGCGAAGAGGGCCGCCGGGGCGTTCAGCTTTTCCACCAGGCCCTTCATCTCCGCGGTCTGCTCGGGGGTGCTTGGGGCGTGCTCGAAGCTTATGAAGCTCGCTAGCGGGGCGTCGAGGTCGATGTCGACGGACGCCGCCTCCACGGTCACGTTCAATGTCGCGGCCCCGTGGACGTGGGCGGCGTGGGTCTCGCCCTGGGCCAGGACGGCGGAGGGGGCGAGCAGGAACAGCAGGGGCGCGAAGGCGAGAATCGCTGCGGGGTGCTTAATCATGTTGAAACTCCTGGAATGATCGCGGGATCCTAAAGGCCCCCAGGCCGCGCGGCCTGGGGGGCGTCCCCGCTGGAATCTGCGCTCCGGGCGGCAAGGAAGCCTTGGGGGCGGGCCGCGTTCCGGGGCCGGAAAGCCGCCGTGAGGGCCGCCGCGAAGGCGTCGGCCCGGGGCGCCTGGAAGCGGGAGGCCCTTCCGGGCCTCCGCTATGATATATTATCCGAAACAGTATGATATACTATTGCATCGCTATGCCCGTGTCAAGCGGAAGGCCGCCCCCCTCCCCGCCCGGGCGCCTCCCCGGGGGATTCCATGAGACCGCCACCCCTGCTGCCCTGCCCTCCGGCCGCTCCCCCCCGGCAGGAAAGCGGGTCTGCCGTCAGGCTCGGGAGAGACGTCTTTCGGGAGTACCGTCTACCGGGAAAAGCCTTCTTTCCTGGAGGCCCCTCTTTATTTAAATAAATCTCACGATAAATATCATGATACGTTTTCTAGTGCAGCCGGGCCACGAGCATACACTATGCAGGCATCCGCGTTTCATAGGCCGGTGTGTCGAAAACCGGCATGAACGTATAGCGAGGGACGTCTTTTCCGGGAAAAGTCCTCTTTATTGAGAGGGACGTCTTTTCCGGAAGATTCGGTCGAAGGACGGAGGGCTATCGTGGAACCCGCCCCCGAACGCCGCGTCCGGGGAGAGTCCCCCAGCCCTTGTTAAAAAGCGCGGGGGCGACAGCTCCCCCGCGCTTTCACGGCCCCGGAAGGCGGCAACGCCCCGCCTCCCGGATCGATCGTCATTAAAGCGCATCGCTTGCGCGGTCTCTTTTTTTGGGTCCTCCTTTTCGAAAGGTAGAAGCGCCACTCCTCCACGCATTTTATCGATGGTGCGCTTCAAAGATGCCGCGCCTTCCGGACCGCCTTCGGGGCGGGGCCCGGGGGGCAGCGGGTATCGCGAGCGGGCCCCTGCGGCCCGCGTGTCTTCGGGAAAGCCTCCCTCGGCGGCGCGGGGCGGTCAAATGAAGGGGCCGGCGGGTAGCGCGCCCGGGGCCCCTTCGAGAGCCGATCCCTTGTCCTGGGGAGGTCGTCAATTGCAATGATATATTATTGCGTTAGGTGGCCGCCGTCAACCTTTTTTTATCCGTCCCGGAGCCCCAAAAGGGCATTTTCAGCGCTAAACCACTGAAATCATTGGACAAAAAAAATTTCTCCGGCTGCCGGGACTTTCCCTTTACCTAAAAAAAAGCCCGGAAAGGGGCTTCGACGCCGCGCCCTCCCCTGCCACGTCGTCCCCTCCCCGGCCTCAGCGAAGGACCCGCCGGGGCCCCAGGGGCCTCAATGACTGACCCGTCGGCGGGAGTCGCCGTGCGCCGGGGCCGACTCCGCGTCCGTGGCAGACGGCGGGAGAG
>JAIRZX010000439.1 GCA_031267005.1 Deltaproteobacteria bacterium | reverse complement strand
GCCCAGCTCGCGCATGCGGGCGTACTGGTCCCGGGAGACCAGATCGAGGTGGGCCGCGGCGGGGCGGCAGTCCAGCTCCGGGAAACTCTGGCGCAGATCTGCCGCCGCCTCCAGCACGGCGTCCAGCGCCCCGTCGGCTATGACGTGGCAGTGTGGATGGAGGCCGTTTTCGGCGCAGGCCTTGAAGATCCCCTTCAAGGTCGGCGCGTCGAAGTACTCGAGCCCCAGCCCGTCGCCGGGGGGGGCGGCTGTCGTGCCCCCGTCGGCGTCGCGGGAGGCCAGGTACGGGGAGCGCAACCGCGCCGTGCCGTTGCCGGGCATGCCGTCCACGAAGAGCTTCAGGTGCCTCATCGATATGCCGGGCCGCGAGCGCCAGCGAGCGCCTTCCCCGCCCTCCGCCCCGGACGCGGGGAAGGCCGCCCCGCGTCGGTAGCGCGCAAGGCGCTTGCAGGCGTCGGAAACGGCGGCCGCTGCGGCCAGGCCTGAGAGCTGGCCCTGGGGGGGGAGCTCCCATGCGCCGGAGTAGCGGACCGTGAGGTCGTCGTGCTCCCACAGGAGCACCGCCGCCTCCATGGATTCGGGCGTGGCCCTCGCGTCCAACACGGAGGTGACGCCCTGGCGGTTCAAGGCGCGCAGGCCCTTGCGGAGGGTCTCGGCGGACCGCCGGAGCTCCTGGCGCGAGGCCGCGTCGTAGAGCCGGAAGGCCTGGCCGTCCTCGACCGCACCGGTCGGCCCCGAGGGGCCCAGGAGGATCCTCCCGTCGGGGGGGTCCGGCCCTTCGAAGAATTCGCGGTAGATGAACATCGCCCTGCGGTTTACGACGGCGGTGTGGCAGTCCCCGGAGAACAGCATGACCGGCCGCTGGGTGCCGAGCCCCTCCAGATCGGCCGCCGTCAGATCAGGGCCCCCGTGGCGCTCCCAGCATAGCACGGTCATCAGATCGTCAGGTCCGGCCCCGGCGTCGGCGGCCAAAAAGCCCCGGACCCGCTCCAGGGTCTTCTCCACGGTCGACGGCTCGTAGCCCAGCGAGAAGCCCGAAAGGGTCCTCGCACCCCACAGGGGATGCAGGTGAGAGTCGACCAACCCCGGAATGACCGCCGAGCCTTTCAGATCCACCGCCTCGGTGGAGCTCCCGCACAACCCCTTCCAGCCGCCCCCGTCCGGAAAGACTACCGCCCCGTCCTTCACGGCCACGGCGTCCCTCGGCGCCGCCTCCGCGAAAGGCCCGTCCCCGTCCATGGCGAGCACCTCGCCGTTGTAGAAGATAAGGTCAGCCTTCACCGAGCCCTCCGTCCGCAGACCCGCCGCAACTCTCGCGGGCGCCGCAAGCGGCCTCCCCGCTCCCGCAAGCCGGAAGGCGGCGCGCGCGGGCTCGAAGCGGGAGACGCCGCGAGAGTCCGCGCCGTTGCCTACGGGAAGGCGCATCAGGCTTCCGGGGCTTTGCGGGATCGGGCAGGCCGGTTTTCAGGGATTGGGGGGGCCAGAATGGTCCCCAAGGTTATTATACAGCGGGGGGGGTCCCGCGTCCAAGACATAACAAGTCAAAAAAGCGGGATTCGGGCTTCGGCAGGCCGCAGTCTGAACCTCCCCTGCCGCCCGGAGCAGATAGGGCAATTTCCAGCTTGCAGGTGAAGAAATCCTTCCCCGCAACGAAATCCCTGTAAGCGGGAAACTCCCTCAATCCCTTCAGATCTTTGAGCAGATCCCGGAATCCAGCTCCCATTTCACTGAGACTGCGAACGCTCTCGGTGCCTGAACAGAACAAAGAGCGGAGCTCGCATAGGGGTGTCAATACTATGTCGCTTTAACCAGGTTCAGTTATTGCGGGACCAGACATGGCCGTTAAGGCTACCTCACACTGGAAACCGCCTTTCAGCCTGAGTTGAGGGTCTCGTTAAAGACCGCCCGGTGGACCCAGGACGACCGACAGCGACCGTTCGCCACGCACCCGTCCGAAATGGCTGACATCGGTTGCCACATCACGGCCCTGGCCGGGGCGACAGCTGGCACTTTCCCTATGGCGGCAATGGCACCCTTCGCATCACCACGCCGTAACTCTCAGAAATAGGAATTTAAAGGGGCGGCGAGGAGCCTACACGTTGATTTACGAGTCCCTATGACTCTTTGAGCCAACCGCCCAATGATCCCTATATAAAATTAAATAATCTATATTTTGGAACTTTACCCGAAACCAGGTCTCTATCCATTCCGATGAAAGCTCAGGTGCCATGGGCATCGCTCTTGAGTTTGCCTCCCTCAAAGCAAGCCGCCTTTCTCCCCGCTCAGGAAAACCTTCCTGGACTGGACGAAAGAACTTTGAAGTCAAAAGGAAAGCTACAGTCCCCGGCAAGAACCTATCAGCTTCCACGACCGTTAACCGCATTATATTTCGGTCTCGACCGGGAGCCACGAAGAAATCGAACTGTCTTTGCAAGTGGCCTTCTAAGGGTCTGGAAGGTCTCAAAGCGCTTTATTCCATTATACCTCAAGTGCTGGATTCAGTTCGGCGCTGGCACCTATGTTAAGGAAGAGAGCTGTGTAGAAAAGAGCGCAGTCTGCTCACAAGGAAAAACCATGCTTTCCAAGCATGTCTTCAGCTGAATATGAAGCCCTGTCGATGGCTTCCAGGTTGAATTTAAACCCTTCATAAGGGACAAGGAGATTCAACCCGCACATGCCGAATAGTTGCAACGCCACAAGCATGGCCATTCGAGCCTCGAACTTCCCGTTCTCTCGAAGGCCTTTCCTGACAAGGATGGCTGACCAGTCACACTTACACCTAGCGTCGGCGGAAAATGCGTTTAAAAAATCCGTAGCTTCAGTCAGGGCCGCGAGAAACCGGGACAGGCATCCTGCCGCGTAAGACAGGTAACCGATTATCCCGCTCTTGGGGTTCCAGGCTAGCTCCGACTCTCCGTTTACCCATTCTCCGGTCTTCCCCTTCCCCTTGTCCTCGGCCTTCCCCTGTGGCTTGCCAGCTACCTTCTCTCTGGTTTTCTCTGTTGCCTCACCGGAGCCCGATGCCAAACTACCTATCAAATCCAGGATTACGCGGCCCGGAGCGGGACTGCGGGGAAAACCAGGCATTTTCAGGAAAACACCATCAGGAAAATCGATGCTCTTGCCGTCATTAAAAATTTTCGGGATGGACGCCGCTCCTATCGCGCCATTTGCGGCTATACCGGCTAGAGCGAGAGCTGATTCCGAAGAAATCAATGTGCCAAGCTCACCTGTGAAATTGCGTACCCAAGTTGCCAGCCGTTCAAACAGCTTCTCCTCGCCAGAAATGGAGAAAGGCTCCCCACAAATCCTGGCGTAGGCATCAGGAAAGACTCCTAAAACCGCCAGGGCAGACAGCTCAGCCTTGCCAATCTCGACGAGAAGGGATGTCGTATCCATGAAAGCCTTTTCGAAACGAAAAATAGTCTCATTAACCCTGGAGCCGACGGCGTCCGCTGGCGCCGCCCCCACCGTACCCTCGGATAAGGGGAAGGCGTTCCGGAGAGCAACCAGAGAAGTCTCACCGCCGTCGGGACGCGCTTTCAATAACCGGACGCAGGCATCATAGTTCCAGCAGTGGAACAAATCCCTGCTACAAATGCCCGAGAACAGGGCGTCGTAACTTTCGTCCACACGACACAGAAGCGGGCGGTCTTCGTAGATGCGGCACACCTCGCCTTCGAGGTGCTTGCACACTCCATCTCCCGAATGTAGGGACGATAAAATTTCTGAGCCACCTAGGCACCTGCAACACTCGCCACATTTGACGCACCTAAACATAGGTGGATAGTCTAACATAAAATCCGCTTGAATTACGAGACGCCCTGCTTGCCCTGCCAGCCTACCAGTCAGACCAACCGCTCGAACGAAACCTGGTCGCAGGAATATGATGCCACGCCTCTATTTACGCCCGGATGCCTCTGCCGCACTTCCTCAATTCCAACGGTTTAAATACAATACCGTTCACTTAAGGAAAACCTTGAGCAAATTATTATGTCCAGTATCCGTTCACGATCCAGGCAGCCTAGGCAGCCCCTCAGCCTCGCCAGGAACGTAGTATAAGCCCACATGACGACCGGTGCCGGAGAACTGGCCTCCCCGCCTTCCCCTCGGCTCTCTCGTCCTCCAGGCATCCGGACGCTTCCTTTCAAGCGCCTCAGCTCTCCACATCCGGCCTTCTAAGCCCACCTCTCGTGAGCCCGTTCCCTTCCTGGCGGTATTGCCAGCCCCGCTCGTGAATTGATACATAGATTCTTTAGCAAGAATCATACCATGTCAGCATGTTGATATAATTATCGGATTTTCACGTGAACTGAACACCATAACTCTGCATAACTCCAGTTATTTTCATTCGGACCGTCGATGAGCCGGAAATAGGTAATCACGTCGCGGAAGATGCCGTTCCGTGCTTGACGCCTGTAGTTGGTCTAGATGGTGGCGGAGCCCATCTCGGCCGCAACCGTAGCGGGCATATACTTGTCCGACCGCCATTTGACCGCAGATGGGAACGGCGGGGGGTAGGCAGTCGATGCGCCGAACCTCAAATTCCGAACCAGTCGGCACCAGGACGAAGGACAGAAAACGGACGCCGGGGAAACGCCCGGAGCGGACGGGGGCAACAGGGACCGACCCCAGACGTGGCTCAACGGAGACATGGGCACGCAGAGCCATCACCGAGCGGAAAACGGATGAAGGCATCCCGTTAGCCCTGGGAGGGCTCCAGTTTCTCGGACAGGTCGAGGATTGCATCCCTGGCGGATGGTTCTAACGCCCCATCTTCCGCCATGAGCGGAGTATCAACCAAGAGCTTCACGGTTTTGGCCATGGCGCAGGCGCGAAATAACGCCTTCTTCCGGCGGTCCTCCAACTCCTTCCGGTATGAAGGCCTTAACTCGGCATTGCAGGCTTTTGCG
>JAIRZX010000398.1 GCA_031267005.1 Deltaproteobacteria bacterium | reverse complement strand
CGGCTTTGGCTTCGACCAGGAAGAAGATGGCGTTGACGCTCCGCCAGGGATCGGCGTTCTCCTGCCCGGGCCAGACGCTGAAGCCGCCATCGGGCAACTGCAGGGCCAGAATGCTGGAGGCGAAGTTCGCGAGCATGGCCTTGGCGTTGTTTTCGTCATTGCCGTAGGGGGCCTGGGCCGCCGTTTCCGGACGAAGATAGGGCCAGGCCCGGGAAGTGAGTTGCTCGAGGCAACTGTGGGGGTAGTCGCGCAGATACTGCAAAGCGGGCAGAACAGCCAGCGCGGGGGAAGCGCCGAGAGAAAAGGCGGGGTTGGCGCCGTGGGGGAGCCAGCGGCCGGGCGGAGCCAGGGTGGCGGATTCGCCGGCCGGGATCAGGGCCGAGACAGAAGCGCCGGAGCGGGGGTAGGGCGGGCGCACGGCTATTTCGAGCCGCTTGGAGAAAGCGAGATCCTCCCGTCCCGGAACTTCGACGCGCATGGTCAGGGCCGCGACGCCCATGCCCCGGCTCGCTCTGGCCTTGGCGGTAAAGCTGTGGGCGAAGGGGGCGGCTCCGGTCTTTGACAGAACCAGAGGCAGGGAAAAGCTTTGTTCGCCCTCCAGTTCGAGCGGCCCTTCGGCGCTGAGGCGGACGGCGACTTTTACAGGAGGGGGGACAGGAATGGAGGCGGAGGCGTGCTCCCGCCCGTCGCCTGTTTTTTCTGGCGGGCCGCCGCTTGCCTCCTTGTCGGACAGGGAGAACAGCCTGAGCGAAATGTCGAAGACGTCGCCGGGGGCCACGGCGCGCGGGGCCGAAGCTTCCAGCACGACATCGCGGCCTACGCGCACCGGCACGGCGGCCGAGGCGAAGCGGTCGCGTGAAGCGCCCACGATCATGAGCCGGCCCGTGCCCGAATATTCCGGCAGGGTAAAGAGGGCTTCGCCCTGGCCGTCGGCGTCGGTGCGGATGCTGGGAACATAGGCCGCGAGGACGATTTGCCGGGTGCTCGGAGAGTCCAGGAAGGATATCCGGGTTCTGATGCGCTGGCGCGCGACAAATGCGCCGTCGCCGCCCGGCGTAAGCTGCGGGGTGGCTTTGGCTTCCGGGCGCAACAGGGCGTCAAAGAAGTCGTAAGCGGCGCTGGACATGGAGCGTGGGGCGAGGAAATATTCCAGAGGATCCGGCGTCTCGAATTCGGTGAGGGAGAGAATGCCTTCGTCGATCAGGGCGGCGGAAAATTCTCCTTCCACCGGGACGCCGTTTTCGTCGGTCACGGTAAAGGGAACGCTCAGGGAACTTTGCGGCAGAACGCGCTCCGGCGGACGGACCGAGACTCGTAAGGAATGCGGAGCTTTGGAGAGGACAAGAGGAATCGCGCCGTAGGCGCGGTGGGCGTACCATTCGCGGTCCGCCTCCGAGACCGGGCGGATGACCCAGGCCGTGACGTGGCTGCCCGGGGCCATGTCTTCGGTTACCGGAATGGTCACTTCGGTTTCGGGCCGCTCCAGGCGCAAAACGCGGGTGGAAAGCTGTTTTCCGCTTTCCGTGCCGAGCAGCAGAGTCCCGGTGAAGGGGGCCTTGACGGTCAGACGGGCGCTTTCACCCGCGCGGTAGGCGTCCTTGTCCAGGCTGAGTTCCACGAGGCCCATGCGCCCGCCGCCGTCTCCTTCCGCGGAAAAATCGCCGCTCCAGGCGGAAAAACGGCGCGATGCGGTCACGGAACCGTCTTCCGCGCTGACGCGCACCAGATAGAGGCCGTTCGTCCGGGGAATGAAGGAGATTTCCGCCAGACCCTTTTCGCTTGCAATTTTCCGTTTTTCCAGGGGAAGGATGCGTTCGTTCCGGGTGTAGGCATAGCGGTTGTCGCGGTAGACGGTATGCCAGTTTGTCTGGACAAGGGAAATGTCCACCTCCAGTTTGCCCGGCTCGGCGGCTCCCCCGTCCAGGTTCACGGCGGCCACGGCGATTTTGCCGGGCTGTCCGGGCCGCAGTCCCTCTCCTTCGTCTTTCAGCCCGAGCAGATAGGGGGTCGGAGAATAGGTCGCGTAGGCGGTCTGGCTGGTCCAGCGGCCGCCGTCTTCCTGCACGCTGGCGAAAAGCTGCACCCGCAGCAGAGCCTCGGGCAGCCATTCGTCCCCGGCTTCGAAGATCAGCGCCGCCGCGCCCTGTTCGTCCAGATTGCCGCTCCGGCAGGACAGTTCTCTCCAGTTATGATTGGGGCGCTCGCCGTCGCCGAAGACGTATTCCGCAAAGCCCTCCGGGCGAAAGGCCAAGGGGCTGGTTTGGTAGCCGAAAGCATAGCGCAGCCGGGCCCCGGGAGCGCCGAAAAGATACTCGGCCTTCAGGTCCACGGGCAGGCCAGCCCTGGGCGAAAAATGCCGCGTCCCGGGAGTGACGGTCACGGCAAGACGGGGCGGAGTAAATTCTTCCACGGAAAAGGAGCAGGATCCCAGAGGAGCGCTTTTCTGGCCGGGAATTTCCAGAGAAACCCTGTAATGGCCCGTGCGGGCCGTGGCCGGCAGAGAAAAGCGGAAGTCGGCCCCGCCTTCGTCTGACAGGAGGCAGGAACCGGCGGCTACTTCCAGCCCCTGAGGGGAAAGGACGCGGAAGTATGCCGGGAAGGGGGCCGGAGCCATGTGCTCGGCGTCACGCACGAAGGCTTTCACGTCCACGGTCTCGCCCGGGCGGAACAGTCCGCGCGGAGTGTAGACAAAGGCCTCCGGACCGTTTTCCCGGTCAGGGCGCTTCAGGCTTTGGAGGCCGCTTGATTCCCGGATGCCTGTTTCGCGATTCAGGGGCAGAAAGTTGAGATCTTCTTCCCCTCCCCCGCCGTATTGCACGGTGACAAGAGCCGGCTGCAACTGCTCGTCCCAGTTTTCCCTCCGCTGATGCGCGAAGACGCCGTTC
>JAIRZX010000389.1 GCA_031267005.1 Deltaproteobacteria bacterium | reverse complement strand
GACGGCTGCGGCGAGATCCCCCTTAGGCTCCCGCACGCGAGGGACGGCGCCGGGGGGGTCCGCTTCATTCACGTCCGCCCGGTCGACCGCGAGGAGCTCATGTTGGAGCTGAACATGCTGGCCCTGGTGGACGAGGACAACGAGCCATGGGGGGGGCTCCTGGTCTTCAAGGACCTCACCGCCATAAGCCAGATGGAGGCCGAGGTGAGGAGAAGCGAGCACCTGGCGGCCATAGGGGAGCTGGCAGCGGGGCTCGCCCACGAAATCCGGACTCCCCTGGCGTCGATGAAGGGCGCCTGGCACATGATGCTGGGGGGCGGGGGGCTGGGCCCCGAGGACGGCGAGCGCCTCATGCGCATCATAGGCCGCGAGATGGACCGCCTGAACCTTCTGGTGAACGACTTTTTGTCTTTCGCGAGGCCGTCGGCCGGAAACCCCCAGCCGGTGGACATTTACGAGCTGGTCGGGAGCCAGATAGAGGTAGTGCGCGGCTGGAAGCGCGAGGCTGCGAGCATCACGCTTGCGAAGGAGGACGTGCCGCCCGTCTGGTTCGACAGGGGCCAGCTCGCCCAGGTGGTCTGGAACCTCCTCCAGAACGCCATAGAGGCCGCCGACCCCGCCCGGGGCGTCAAGGTCGAGGTGGAGATTGCCCGGGCCGCCGGGTCGCCCGGCTTCGCCGTGCTCTCCGTACGCGATTTCGGCCGAGGCATCTCCGCGGAGCACGTGAAGCACATCTTTGAGCCATTCTACACCACCAAGGCCAACGGCACGGGCCTGGGACTCGCCACGGCTTGGGCGATCCTGAAGAAAGGATCGGCTAACATCTCAGTCCGTTCCGTCCCCGGCGCCCAGACCGTCTTCACCCTCACGTTGCCTCTTGCGGGCGAGAGCGGACTCGGCGCCGTCCCCGGTGGCGGGGACGCCGAAAAGGCCGGGGACGGAAGGGGGGAGGCCGAAAAGGCCGGGGACGGAAGGGGCTAGGGCGGAAGGTGAATGGAAGAAAAGGGTCAAGGACGTAAGGGGGCTTGAAGAGGAGCGTTAGTTCAGAGGAAGTGGGCTACCCGATGGCCAGTTGCTGTTGACCGCCCGCCGCCCCCGTCGAACTCGGGCAGAGCCGCGCATGCCCTGTCGACCATCGCCTCCTTTCGGCCCGGTTTGCCGCCTTCTTGAAGCGGTCAACTTTTCGGAGAACTCGGCCAGAGCAGCCCGCAGCTTTCTACGCCGGGTTCGCCTGCCGCCGCTTGCGGCTCCGCCAGGCAGCGCGATCGCATGAAGTCCACCCTCCCCGTGCCGACGACGGGGCCGAGGCCGATGAGCCATTTTTCGGAGGCGGCGGCCCTGACGCGGCCCACGACCTTCTTCGCCCCGGACCTCCGCGGCTTCCCGCCGGTTTCCTGCCGGGCCAGACGCGACAGTCCCGTCACCTTCTGCCCGGCGGCCCGCTGTCGTCCGCCGCGTTACTTGACTCCGGAGCCCCCCCCGCCCAGTTGAGGCGGCGAAGCCTCCCCGCCCGACAGCAATAGCGGAGCGGCGGGGCGAGCTCTCCAGCTAAGCGGGCGCGTCCCGGGCGGAAGCCGACGGCGCGGCCCAGCGCGTACTTGCCGGAGGCCGCAGCAAAGATATTCGGCCTCAAACGTACCCCGGCTTTCGAGGCCGCCCGCGGGCGGGAACAATCCGCCAGAGGAGGCCTGGGGCTTACTCCTTGGGGATCATCTTCCCCGAGATACCCGGAGGTTCCGCCAAGCGGGAGCGCGGGGCATCTTCCCTGACGGAACAGGAGAGATGTCGCGGCCGTCAGGCGGCTCCGGCATCCGCTGCGGGGCATCTTCGGCCTTTCTGGGGGGGCAGGATCGGCGAGGGTGCCGCCGTGACGGGGCTCGTAAAACAGGAGGAGTTAAGCGACCGCGCCCCGACGTTCCAGCTTGAGGAAGCCCGCGTTCCCGAAGGGGGCGGGGGATCCGGCGGCGCCGAGCGCACGGGATGGACACGGGAGCGCCTGAGGCGCTGGGGCGCTCCCGCATGCTTAGGCCGTAACCAGGGCGCCGTAAAAGGCTTCAGCCAGCCCTGGCGTTGACGCAGACGGCGCGCCGCCTCGTAAGCCGGCGTTGCGCCTTTTGCGGTGAGAGCGCGGCCGCTCAACCCAGATTGGCCTCGCGGCCCGAGTTATGGTAACAGTATATATTGGAGTCTGGCCTCATGTCTGCCGACGCATACGGGCGAGAACGCGGCGGGGAGCGCGACGCGGCATGGCTTCAAGCCAATTAAACGCCCTGCCTCGGGGAGAGCGGACATGGAACAGAAACAGTTGCGCATCGGCGATTCGACCTTTAAGGAAATTATCCTCGGAAATCAGATTTACGCCGACAAGACCGAATACATCAGCGACATGCTGAACCGGTTCAGATGCTGTTTCCTTTCAAGGCCCAGGCGTTTCGGCAAAACGCTTTTGCTCGACACCATATCCGAGTTGTTCCAAGGCGACAGGGAACTCTTCAAGGATCTGTGGATTGGAGCCCAAAGCGACTACGGCTTCCCGCGGCACCCGGTCCTGTAGTTCAACATGGCCTACGCAGATTTAAAGGTCAGGGACGATCTTGTCTCCGAGATCAAGTGGAGTTTGCAAAAACAGGCAGTTAAACATGGAGTTCCGTTAAATAATGAGAGATCGTACGGGGGGATGATGGAGGATCTCCTGGAAGGCATCCACGATAAGCACGGTGTCGGCTCCGTCATCCTGGTGGACGAGTACGACGCTCCTGTGACCAAAAATATGTCAGACCGGAATCTCGCTTTGGCTTTCCGGGATGTCCTGCACGATTTTTACATGTCTATAAAAACAAACTTTGAACACGTCCGCTTCGCCTTCGTCACGGGCATAACCAGGTTCGCCATGGCCTCCCTCGACTCCGGTGCCAACAGCTTCAAAGACATCTCGATTGACGAAAGATACGCGGGAATATGCGGTTTCACAAGCCGCGAGATAGACGCCCTTTTCGAAGACAGGTTAGAGGCGACGCTCGAGGCCCTGAAAGCCATGGGGAACCTTCAGCCGAACGCCGGCGTGGACGAGCTGAAATCCCAAATCGAGTTATGGTACGACGGCTACAACTGGCTCGGAAACGAGCGCGTGTTTAACCCGTATTCAATTCTCAATTTTTTTTGACGAAATGGATTTGCGCCCGTACTGGCTGTTGACTGGAAGGCCGTCGCATCTTACCGCCCTTGTCAGGAAAAATCCGCTGGAGTTCCTCCGGCCGGACCTTGGCGCCTATCCTGACCTGCGGGTCAGAAACGCTGAGCTGTCGGGAGTTGGCATGGTGCCCGTTATGTTCCACAGTGGGTATTTGACAATCAACGAGGTAATCTTAATCCCGACAGTTAAAAATAATATTGAAACATATAAAACGGAATACACGTTCAGAATGCCAAACCTGGAAGTAGATGAAAGTTCCAGGGCCGACATCTTCATTGAAATTTTTAAAATTATAGATGAATATTTAAGCAATTTAACAAAAAGATTTCCGCCCGCCGTCTTGCAGAAGAACTCCGACGAAGTGTCCAGCCTTTTCCATGCTCTTTTAGTCTCAGTTTCGTACCGCCAGCACCCGGCGGGCAGGCAAACCGGGCAACCGGACGCTCCAGCGGAAAACCCCGAATCAGAAAATTTTTACCACGGGATTCTCCACGGCTCCCTTCTCTCCGCTGGGTTTAAAGTCCTGAGCGAAGTGTCCGGAGGCGAGGGGCGGCCGGACATCACCTTGTACCTCCGCGACTACGTCTGCGAGGGAATCGTGCTGAAACACCCCCATGTCGGCAAAACCGCATGCAAGGACGGCGTTGACGGGAAAGACGGCCGGAAGCTCGCGGAAGACGCGGCAAGAGAGAAGGATCTGTCCGCCGCCTTGGACGCCGCCGAAGCCCAGATAAGGAACATGGACTACGCCGGCCCCCACAGGGCCGCCGGGTACAAGGTAATTTGCCTTGCCGTGGCAGTGCGCGGCAGGACCGAGGTCGCGGCGCGTTTCGTCGACCCTTGAAACGGCTGGCGCACCGGACGGCAGCTTGCGCTCCCCCTCTGCTTTGCGGCGGGAACACGCGGTCCGCGGCCGGGCGCCGGCCGCCGTTTGCCCGGAACAAGGGTTCTGCCGGTCCAGTACCCGCGGCCCGGACCCTCCCCCGAGCGCCTGTACCCCTCCCGGCGGCTTGGCTGGCGCGAGGGACCCGCGGCCATGCCCGGCTTCGCCGATACGAACTGGCCGGGAGGGAGGAGCGCGCCTTTGCCGTTCCCAAACCGCCGATAGGCCAGGCGGGGCGGCTTCTCGCCGCTTTAGGCGGCGTTCCGCCCGCTCCCGCGCGTAAGGTCGGCGGGGCTTCCCGGCCGGCCTTGCCGCCGTCTCGACCGCCCCCCCCGGAGAGAGGGAGTTCCCGGCGCCTGCCCGGGACGGACGTCCGGCGTCCTGCGCAGACGGAGAAAAGCGGGGCAGCGGGGGAGCGGGGGCGCCGTCGCGGCTCTGCCTTTACGGCCCGGGGCCGGGTCCATTTTTCCGCCCTGGCTTCGGCCGCCTCATGGAGGACGCGCCCTCCGGATGCGGACAGGGCGCTTCCCCCCGGAGCGGCTTCATCCGGATGCCGCAGCTGGGCCCCCGTGATACCGGCCCGGAATCGGGTCCGGGTCCCGGCGGCCCGGGTTGCCGTCGGGCGGGGACCGTCCCCGGGGCCGCTCCGGGGGCCGGAATGGCCCCGTAACGGGCTCAAGCCCTGGCCGTCCGGGGGCAGGTCCCGGAGAGCGCCTTTCCCTGTCCGGCGGTCGGCCCCAGGAGAGGGCGCGGCCGGTCGCGCGACCGAGTTACGGGGGCTCGGCGATCGGGATCCCTCGCTCCCGGGCCAGCCTCAGGGGCCCGGCCGTCAGGACCGGCCCCCCCGAAAACAGCGGCCGAAGGCAACGGAAGCCGCAGCGGTGTCCGGCAGGCCGCACGGAGCTGGCTTGGCCGGCCGCTCCCTCCATCGAGACGCGGCCTCCATGCCCCGGGGCGGGAGGAACGGGAGCCCCGCGCCAGCCGGAGGTCCACGCCGCCGAGACCCGGAAGCTCCGCCCGCCCTGGCTCCCGGACCCCGCAAGGGCGGCGGCTCGGTTCGCTCCGCCCCGCACCCGCCCCCGCCCGGGACCGGGCGCATGGACAGTTCCGCCGCCAGGCCGCTCAGCGTCCAGCGGACTGGGGGGGGACCGGGCCGGGTAAACGAGGGCGGAGCCTCCCTTTTCCAGCGGCGGGGAAGACTGCCCCCGTCTTGAAGCGCGGCGCCGGGCGCCCTTTAACCCCCGTTCGCTCCGCCAAGCCGCCCAGGCCGGCGTCGAGCTCCGGAAGCCTCTCCGCCAGCTTGCCATTTTACCGTTCCGAAGGATAAGGGGCTCCTTGCGGCGGCGGGCCCGCGCCCCAGCGCGGGCGGGAGTCAGTCCCCGAGCTTGTCCAGGAGTTCCCGGATGACGAAGGCCATCGTTTTCCTGCGTTTCGCCGCGTAAACCGTGAGGCGCGTGTGGAGATCCGCGTCTATGTCGATGTTCAGGCGCACCATGCCCTTGCCGGGCGGAGCGGACTTGATGAAATCGTCATCGGCCTTCGCCTTGCCGGGCCTCCCGGCCGGGGGAGGGAGCGTTTCGGACTTGTCGTGTGCCATGTTGATAACCTCGCGATCTGGTGGACTTCTGCGGCGATATTCAGGATCTCGCGCGCGGCTTCCCTGTCCTGGAGGACTTCCGAGGCGTTCCCGCAACGCCTGGTGGCCCCTGCAGAGACCGCCCGTTGGCTCGTTGCTATATTAAGGACTTCGGCGCCGGCAAGCCGTGCCCCTGCGGGACCGAGCGGCTCTCGTTCCCGAATCCTGGCGCGGGAGACGGCCCGCCTCGCCGGGAATGCCCCCTTGAAGGCGCTATCCGTTATCTTGAACCTGGACTTCGCCGGATCCGCCGGAACTGCCGCGGCACGGATGCCGTACGGCTACGGCAACGCCAGAATCACTTTTAAGTCGGATGCCTTAACGGCGGCGGAGAACTCCCCAACCTGCGGCGCCCCGTCAATAATGGCGTAGTCCCTGCCGGGCTTCCGCTCCGCGTCCCGCGTGATGACGCTGGGGCGTTCCATCCCCGGGGCCGCTACGGGTTGGCCTTCCCCGGACGCCGCCCTGTCGCGGGCGCTCCCATGGGAGGCGGAGTCCGTCGGGAGCGCCTGGTTGCCTTGCAACTGGAGGGCCCTGGCCATGCATGCGGCGACTGCCGTCTTCGCTTAACCCCCCTTGGCGACCTTAGTCGTTGAGCGCCGCGCCACTTTCACCCTGGTCCCCCCTTCCGGCTCGGCAGTCCGTTTCCCAGGAGGTGCTTACCGAAGGACACCAAGATTATAATATTTGATGAAAAGATGCAATGCTTAATTACTCAATTTTTAAGAAAACTACGCCTGTCGCCCGTTGCGGGCGGAGCCGGAAGGGTGCGCTCCTTCATGGCGGTCCCGGCGTCGGGCCGGTTATGTTGCCGCCCGTCCGCAAGTCCGCCCGGAGGCAGGGTATCCCGGTTGCCGGGGGCTCGGCAGGGGCGGGGCGGGCTTGGGGGAGGCTCGGATTGGGTCCGCCGCCCGGGAATGGCCGCAGGGACGGTATGTCGGGATTCCGGCCGGGAGTTGGCAGGGAGCCTCGGGCGAATTGAATCTGCCGAATTCGCGGGAAGCATCGCAAACAGCTTCGGGCTTCCCTGAACTTCCGTGTCGACCGGGCCGATCCTGACGGTCCTTTCGGGACCGCCGGCCGGTATTTCCGCAGTTCCAAAATTAGGATTAAACGCCACGCATGCAGCTCCCCCCGCGCACGCCACCCCTCGCATATTGCCGGGAACGGCCCGGGAACGGTGCGCTGGCCCCCGACGGAGAGCTTCGGCGTCTGGTTGCTTGCCCCGGCGGCAGGGCTGGCGTGGAGCGCGTCATCGAAAAGTCCGCCAAGACAGGGAGGAAACCACAAGCGGGCCTCCATGACGGCCGCGAGGCCCATGGCGAGGCCGAAAAGCCGCCCGGGACCGTTCTGCAAGAAGATGACGGCCCGCCGCGGCCCGCAGGGGGCCTTGAACGCGCGTCCCGCAAGACTTGCCGCTGGGCCTGCCGCTTGCCGGGCTTCGGCGTCCGTTTCGCGGCCAAGACGACGCGCGGGGCGGCGAAGAAAAACGCGGAGTACAGGATCCTCTGGATCCCCAGGCGGGCGGGGCGCCCCGGACCCAGCGCCCGGACCCCAGCGGGCGCGCTCCCGGACAGGCCGGCCGACGCCGAGCCGGCCAGCCACGGCTACCGCGGCATTCTTCTGGTTTTTCGCGAGGGGGAGCATCCCGACCCGCGCCCGCCCGCACTTCTTCGGGGAGGCAACCCACGTACCCGGAGCCGTCCGACAACTTAGGCGGCATTCCCCGCCAAAACTGTCCAGGGTTCGTCGGAACTGACTTACGTCTAACGTGAAGCCCCGCCTCAGGCGCGCAGCGACAGGCGGCGGGGGTATGTGGCGTTCGGAAAAGGAGGTTGTCGCGTTCGTAAAATGTTGGATCGTTGCAAACTGTTTTGCCTTATAATCCAATTTAGTCTCTCATCCAGCGCGTAAACGGCGTCGCGGGTGAGGGGACTTCAGCGCAGCGAGGCTTTCCGGCGCCCCAGGAGGCACAGCCGGGGGCCGCCTTGCCGGGTTCTGCCGCCGGGGTTCCGGCGGACGGTTGCAAGCCCCCTTTCGGCCAGGACGGGGGTTTCCATGCCTGCGGGCTCCGGTCCCGCGGGAGTTCCGCAGCGGCTTGGCTCCTCTGCGGGCTATCACTACGAGGGAGGTTTTATGAGCTACGGGACCAATCGAGTTGTCGGGGTGGACGGCGGTCCCCGGAAGGGCTGGAACACCGCGCTGGCGGTCCAGGCGGCCTTGGACGGCGCCAGGGAGAAGGGGGCGGAGACGAGCCTCTACCGCCTCTACGACATGGACTTCAAGGGGTGCAAGAGCTGCTTCGCCTGCAAGAGCGCGAAGGGCTACCTGGGCGGCGACTGCTACCTCAAGGACGGCCTTACCCCGTTATTGGACGCCCTCAAGGGCGCCAAGGGCGTCGTGATGGGATCGCCCGTCTACCTCGGGGACGTCACCGCGTGCATGCGGGCCTTCTGGGAGAGGTACATCTTTTCGAACCTCGCCTACGACAGCCAGAACCCCTCGGTCTTGGCCGCCGGCCCGTCGTGCGTGGTCATCTACACTATGAACGTGCCGCGGGAAGCCATGGCCCCCTTCGGCTACGAGGAGCTGTTCAAGGGCCACGCTGGCTTCCTGCGCCGCTTGAACGGGGCCTCCGTCGAGCAGATAGCCGTCTGCGACACGCTGCAGTTCGACGACTACTCCCTCTTCCACGCTCCCATGTTCGACGAGGCGCACAAGCGGAAGGTCAGGGAGGAGGCCTTCCCCCTGGATCTTAAGAAAGCCCGCGAGGCGGGCGGCCGTTTGGCCTCCTCGGCCGGGGCATAGGGGAGCGGCCGGGAAGGCCTGGAGCGGGCTGCGGGCCAGGCCGGGGACGCGTTTCCGCCCCCGGCCCGCCTTGCCTCGCGTCCGGGCCTTAGTCACGGACCGGCCGGGGGGCGTGTCCGGGGCGAGCCCGGGGCGGCTCCGAGGGGGAAGCGCCGCCTGAACGGCTGGCGCTCCCGGCCGGCGGGAAGGCTCCGAAGGATTCAGGGGCCGGTCGAAGCCGGCCGGCCCGCTTGAAACCGCTGGCGGGACGCAAAAGAAAACCGCCGGGGCCTCGAAGGGAGGCCCCGGCGGTTTCGGATTCTGGCGCTGGCTTCAGCCCGGAGACGGGATGGTCGGCGGGCGGGGGGGGGCCGACTCGGGCGTCGTCCGGACGGGGCCCCGCGCCTGTCAGGACTTGGCGGTCCTGGCCTTGCGGGCGGGGGAGGAAGCCTTGGCCTTGGTCCTCCCGGGCTTGGCTCCGGCCTTGGCCTTGGCCTTGCCGGACTTCATTCCGGCCTTGGCTTTGCTTTTGCCGGGCTTGGCCTTGGGGGAGGCCTTCGCGGACTTGCCCTTGGC
Organism: Deltaproteobacteria bacterium; assembly: GCA_031267005.1. Taxonomy (GTDB): domain Bacteria; phylum Desulfobacterota; class Desulfarculia; order Adiutricales; family Adiutricaceae; genus JAIRZX01. Next base: position 8,610 of record JAIRZX010000389.1, on the reverse strand, counting down.
CCCGGCCTTGGGCGGGATCTTGATGGCCTGGCCGGGCTTGATGCGGTTGCGGTTGGCTATGCCGTTGTAGGACGCCAGATCAGTGGCGGTTACGCCGTTGCGCCTGGCGATGTCCACCAGGGTGTCGCCGGCCGCGACCTTGTGGGATTTCACGCTCTTAGCCGAGGCTACCTGCGCCCTCGACCTCCCCCGCGAGTTTCTGGAGGCGACGGCCCTGGAGCGGGAGCCCGTGCGGGTCCTGCCGCGGTAGGCGGCGGCCCCGGTGTGGCGCCTGGCCGCGTTGTCGGCCATGAGGGCGGCGGTGGCGTGGCGGGAGGCCTGGACCCACTCGCCCTTGAGCCTGTCGGAGATACCAGTGACGCCCTTGTTGTCAATGACGCGCCTGGCGCCGACGTAGTGGTCGCCCCGGCCCCGGCCGTTCAGGTCGGACTCCTGTATCCTCTTGCCCGTGGAGGGGCTGTGGATGTACTTGTCGTCGCCGGTGTAGATGCCGACGTGGCTGTAGCCGTAGTTGAAGAACACCAGGTCGCCCGGCCTGAGCTCGGCGCGGGAGATCGGGGTGCCCACGGCCATCATGTCGCGGGAGGAGCGGGGCAGGTCGACCCCGAACTGCTTGTAGACCCAGCCCACGAAGCCGCTGCAGTCGAAACCGGTCTCAGGCGAGTTCCCGCCGTAGCGGTAAGGGTTCCCGACCTGGGAGAAGGCGGTCTTCATGATGCTGTGGACGCGGCTTTGGGCCGCGGTGTTGCGCATGACGTCGGGAGAGGCGGAGGGGGCCGGGAGCCGCCGGAAGGCGGCGGAGGTGGTCGGGACCCTTTTGAGGGCTGAGGAGCGGGACGTCTGGCAGCCCGCCAAAAGCAGGGGGGCGGCCACTATGGCAACGATGGCAACCGCTAGGAAGCGGGAGGAAAGGCGTTTGACGGGAAGGACTGGAAGAACGGGCATCGTTTCTCCTGATTTAGTCCCCCCGGCCCCTCCCGGTCCCGGTTCCTGTCCGGTCCCTGAAGGCCCCGCCGCTGGGTTACCCGCGCGGCGGGGGGGCGGCCCTGGGGGCGTTATTTTTGGATCAACTGATGGGCGTCTCGTGCAACTGGTGCCGATATCGACGTGATTAAAGTGCCCAAAAGCCGGCAACTGGCCCCCCGGCGTCGGGGGGGGCTTGTAGCCTCTGGCGGCGTGGCTGGCCAGCGCGGCCGGAGGCGGCGGTTCGATCTGGAATAAGGAACTCGATGCGGCCCGGGGGCGGGCTGGCCGCCCCGGACAGGCCGGGCGTCGCGAATAAAGGAGGCGGAAAAGCCGGAAAACGGAAAAAAAACTGCCAATGACGCGTCCGGGATCCCCTTTTGAGCCGTGGATCCGGGCCCGCGCCCTGTCCCGCGCGGCATTGCGGGCCGCTGCGGGGGATGCCTTGATGTAGACCGCCGCGAAAGGGGCGGGCCGAAAAAACACAGCCGTCAGACGGTAACGCTGGGATTGAAGGCCCGAGCGTTGCCGCAGGCGGTGCTCTCTCCAAGGCTGAAGAGCGTCAATATGAAGGTGCGTTTTCCACCGGGGGATATTTTACAGCCCTTTTCCGGGATGTCAAGACGAATTGAAGATAATTAAGAAATCCACAACCGTAGCGGGTTTTCGTGGCGCTGAAGCGCCCGCTCAAGCAGTTCCACCCCGGTGCGCGGCGTCTGTTTCGCCTGTTCTTTCTCCCTCGCCAGGATCATTTTCGGGGTTTTCGGCGTAGGCCTTCCGGCAACCGGCCTGCCGGTCGGGCGCAGTTTCCCGTCCCTTCAGCAACCCACCCGCCGTCGCCGACCGCGTGCCCCCGCCCGCGCGGCGCAAGGCTTTGCAGGAGTTTAGAGGTACGGAGGTCGTATGTTCATACGGCTTCCGCAGAGTATAACCCACTTAAGGGGCGGGCGCCACCTTGACGCCGGCGCCTGGCTGATCCGCAAGTTGGCTCAGCCGCCGCACAGGCGCGCGGCTTCGGTATTACGCAGTTACGGCGCCGTTCCGGCCGCGTCGTTGCGGCGTTATCCCGCTACGATCCAGCGGCGTCGTTGCGAAGTTTTGGCGTCGTCAAAGGGCGCGTTCCTGTATTATAACTCTGTTATGCCAAGTTATAACAAATTAAGGTTATTAGTTTAAAAATATTACGATTTTAAATTTCAACAGGTTTCGATTACATGTTTATGCAGGTGACGCCGCGAGCGAAAGGAACGCGGCGGTAACTGAAACCCATGCGGGGCAAGGCGTCTCAGCGCCTTGCGATTTGGAGCGCGACGCATGATCCCGTTATGCTGCGTTTCGGGAGTTTTATCGAGCGTATCGAGGAAAACCTCGCCCTGTATGTTAGATTTCAGTATTTTCCTTACTCTTCTTCCATTTCCGATTGATCTTCTATTTCCGAATAGATTTGATCTTCGATTTCCGATATATTTGATCTTCCATTTCCGATAGATTTGATCTTCCATTTCCGATTGATCTTTTCCGAGGTGATTTCGAACTCGTCCGGTGTTGCGGAGCATTTCATGCGCTATCGCCCGCGGTTGCAACGCTACGCGTCCGAGATGCGGGTGGAGCCTAGATTCCGAGAGATCACGGAAACCGCCGGTCTAAAAATGACGCGGACGGCGCCTATTTCGACGCGGGCGCGGGGGGACGCCGCTTTGTCCTGGGAGCAGCGGGAAACGAGATGCCCCGGCGGGCAATCTTTAATGGCCGTCAGGACGAAATCCCGTCGCGGCAGAGCCAGGGGAGCGGTATTGGCTGGAATGACGTAATTTATGACATTAACTTGGCCTGTCAGGGGCTTTCAACGTTTTTGAAGGATTCCTGCGGCGCCCCCTACGGAGTTAGAATCGGCGCATTGTTAAACCCCGTCCGGCCTTCCCGTGCGCGATCCGCTCGCGCGGGGGCTATCGATTATCGCGGCATAATGATACGGCTGACAGTTTCCGACTGTTTTGTCGGTATTTTCGGAAAAGAAGGTTTTACGCTTTTCCTGTCTAACAAGCAGTTGTGGATCCTTAGCTGGCCAAGCCTTTCCTCCTCGGTATTGCATCCGCTCCGCCTCGGGATTGTTGGCAGGTCAAGCCGCTCCGCCTCGGGATTGTTGGCAGGTCAAGCCGAGCCGCCCTGTCGCCGTCCGCGCGCAGCGAGGATTTTTTTGCAAGTTCCCGCAGCGTCGCGGCGCTCGGTTTTATGGGGCGCGGGGATGTTGCTTGCGTCAACCCTGTTTTCTGGCGAGGAATGGGCGGCACGGGGTCCTGCCTGTTACGGAAGGGCGAAACCAGTGCGGTTTCCGATAGCGGTTATTTTTTTCCGGAGATTGTCCGGCTTGACGGTTCGACGCGACAGCATGAGCCGCGAGGGAGTCGTCGGCTGTTCCGGCACTGGGACGGTGCCGTTACGCCTTTACGGAGTACGCGGAGGGATGGAGTTCGGCGGCAGGCCCTAGTGTTTTCACGGCCGCCGCCCGCCTCGTCGGCCTTTCCCGCGCACCAGCGGCCTTGCCTTGTGTTCCGGGGGGGGGCCGAGGCGGAGCAAAAGCCCGCTGCCCGCCGCTGGCGGGCGTCAGGCGGCGACAAGCTCCGGGTGCTTCCTTATGAGCCAGGATCTTACCAGGCGTTCGGCCTCGGAGCTTGAGGACGCGACGAGCGCCTCGGCGGCGAGCTTCTTCAGATCGTCTAAAAAGGACATCCTGATGAGGCGCTTGATCCGGGGGATGTCGAAGTACGGCATGGAGAGCATGCGGGCCCCCATCCCCACCAGGAGCGCCGACGACACCGGATCGGCGGCCATGCCGCCGCACACCGAGACCGGGATGCCGGTTTTCCTGCCGACGTCGAGGACGGCCTTGACCATCCGGAGGATGGCCGGATGGAGCGGCTGGTAGAGGTCGGCCACCTCGGGGTTGGTCCGGTCAAGGGCTATGCTGTACTGGATCAGATCGTTAGTGCCTATGGAGAAGAAGTCGCAACGGCCCGCCAGCTCCGAGGCCAGGAAGACCGCGGCGGGCACCTCCACCATCACCCCCACTGGGATGCCGCGGGCGACCTCGCGGCCTTCGGCCCGGAGCTCGGCCTCGACCTCCTCCAGCATCCTCCTCGCGGAATCTATCTCCTCGACGGTGGAGACCATGGGGATCATGATGCGCAGGTTCCCGAACACCGACGCGCGCAGTATGGCCCTCAGCTGCACCCGGAAGACGTCCGGGTACTTCAGGCAGAACCTGATGGCCCTAAGGCCCAGCGCCTGGTTCTCGGAGGAGAACGCGCCCTCCAGGGATTTCGGTATCTTGTCGGCGCCGAGGTCCAGGGTGCGGATGGTGACCGGCCTGGGGGCGGCCGCCTCCGCCACCCGCCGGTAGCTTCCGAAAAGGTCTTCCTCGGCCGGGAGTGTCCTGCGCGACAGGTACGCCATCTCGGTGCGGTAGAGCCCCACCCCGTCCCCGCCGTAGCTCATTATGGCGGGAATCTCGTCCACCAGCTGGAGGTTCCCGCAGACCTCCACAGCCGCCCCGTCCAGGGTGAGGGCGGGGATATGCGCCATCCGGACGATTTCCCGCTGGTGGGACGCCAGGGAAGCGGAGCGGGTCTCGTAGAAGCCCACCGCGTCCCTGTCGGGGGCGAGGATCACGTGCCCCTCGGCGGCGTCCACCACGATCTTCGAACCCGAGTAGGCGCAGGAAACTATCCCGGCAACCCCCATCACCGCGGGGATTTCCAAGGCCTGGGCCAGGAGGGCCGTGTGGGATGTGGGGCTCCCGTTCTCGGTCACTATCGCGGCAAGCTTCTGCCGCGAGAGGGCCGCGAGTTCCGCCGGGGTGAGGTTGCGGGCCACCACCACGGTGCGGGCGGGCAAGCCCGCCTTGGGGAAGCGTTCCCGGCCCGAGAGGGACGCGATGAGCGCGTCCAGGATCTCGTCCACGTCGTCCGCGCGGTCCTTGACGTAAGCCGCGTCTGGGTCCAGGCGGGCGTTCGCGTACGCCCTGTAGTGGTCGAAGGCGTCCGCCGCCGCAGCCTCGGCGTTCAGCCTGCCGTCCAGGATAAGATCCAGGATGTTTTTCAGAAGCCCCGGCTGCTGGAGGATCAGCAGGTAGACGTCGAAGATCTCCCTGTCCATGGGGTCGACGCCGGGGGGCAGGCCGTCCCGGGCGGTCCTGAAGTCCGCCTCCAGCCGCGCCTTGGCGTCCATGAACCTCTGCGCCTCGGCCTCGGCCGCGCGCTGGTTCGGGATGACCCTCCGCTCGGCCTTGAGGACCTCGGGGACGTAGGCCTCCCCCACGACCACGGCCGAGCCTACGCCTATGCCCCGGAAGACCGTCTCCGGAGGCACGAAAGGCGGGGGCAGGATCACGGGGTCACTCGTCCTCGCCGAAGCGGTTGGAGATCATCTCTTTCGCGGCGTCGATGGCCGGCCTCGCCTCGGGGCCCCTGGCGAGCAGGGTGACCCGGGTGTTGGAGGGGCAGCAGAGGCTTATGAGATCCAGGATGTTCTTCGCGTCGGCCCGGAGCTCGCCCTTCTCGATGTATATCTCGCAGTCGAAGGGCTCCAGGGCCTGGGAGAGCCTGGCGGCCGCCCTGGAGTGGAGCCCCAGGCGGTTCCGGATAAGCGAGTGGTCCTTCATGAAGGGGTTGGCTACGCCGTTCCCGCCGGAACCGTGCGCTCCGGATCCGTTCCCGCCGGAAGAGTGAGCCGCAGATCCGTTCCCGCCGGAAGAGTGAGCCGCGGAGCCGTTCCCGCCGGAAGAGTGAGCCGCGGAGCCGTTTCCGGGGCAGTCGGCCGCGCCGAGGCCGTCCGCCCGCCCGCGGACGGCGGAGGCACCGCCGAACGCGCGGTCCGCCTCGGAGAAGGAATCGCGTTCAGCCGCAAACGCGATTTCCCTGGCGCCCGCGTTCGGGGGGCCGGGCGACTCGGCTGTGGGGCGGCCGTCCGAGGCTGAGTCCCCGTCCGGGTCGCCGGGCCCCTCCGGCCCTTGGCCCGGGCGGCGGAAAGGCCCCTCGTTCAAAGGGGGCCTGCGCTCTCTGGCGGCGCCGCCCCTGTCCGCAGATGGCATAAGCCCTCCGCTGCAGCCGGGATGTGCCGGCTGGTCCGGGTTGGTGTCAGTTTGAGGGCTGACGGCAGCGCGGGGGCAGGGCGGTCCTGCCTGGCCGGGGCGCCCGGGCCCTGCGGCTTCGGGCGGCCAGCGGCATTCCGCCGCGCGGCATTGGGTTCTGTGGGGCCACGCGGGGCCTCTGGGCCTTCGCTAGGCGGAAAACGTGCTGGAAGGAGCGGCTTTGCGGCCGTCAGGGCCGGAAAGCCCTCCCGTGCGGGAAACGGCCGCCTGGGCAACGGCAAGCGGCCCGGCGGTCGAAAGGGGGGCCATTTTACGGCCCGGTTTTCGCGAAGAAAAGGTCTGGGATGGGGCGGCGTCCAAGCGGTTGGCGACGGGCTTAGGCCATTTGGGGCTTCGGGAGGGGCCCGGAGGGCCGGGCCTCGGGGCGAAGGGGAGGGCGCGGGGAGGGGCGACCGCCCGTAAGGCCGTCGGGAAAGGCCGGCCGTGGGGCCGCTGCCGTTTCGGAGCTGCCGGGCAGGGAGCTTACGGTACCCCGGCGCCTGATTAGGAAGGGGCTTGCTGGCCGCAAGCGTTTGCCCGCGAAACAATATCCTCCGCAGGGCTTGGCGCCGACGGGGGCGCCGCGCGGCGGCCCCGCAGGGTAAGCCGTAAAGCGGGTTATTACCGACGGGGCCCGGAACCGGCCCGCCGACCCGTCGGACGGCCCTTCAAAAGGGATGCGCGGCGGGTGATAATTTGAAGTTACCAAAAAGGGACGGCAATGTCAAAAAGGCCGGGCGGCGCTTCAGGACAAGGCGGGAAACATTGCAAACGGCCGGATCCGCTGAGGCGGGGGGTCTGGCCGGCCCGCGTAAAGGCCCTCCGGGCGAGGGGGGGGGCGGGGCGAAGCGTTCAAATTCCTTATTAAGATGCGGATAAACAGGAGAAAAGGCGAGGGGGATAATGACCGCCTGTACGGACCGGCGCTCCGAAACTGGCACTGGAGGGAGTTTGAAGAGGAAAAACCGTCCGGGATGGCGGGGAAAAGCCCGAAACAGCCGAAAGGACGCTTAAGCCTGAAACGCGTCCGAAAATGGCGTCAAACGGAGAAAAGGGCTTGGAAATAGCCTCTTTCCCTCTTTGCCAGGACCCTCTCCCAAGCCCTCCGAGTTCCACTGCCCTCCCGGTTTCCCCTGGCCCCCTCCGAGTTCTCCTGCCTCCCCGGTTTCCTTTGCCCCCCCCTGCTCTGAGCCAGCCGCTTGCCGCATAGGGCCAGGTCGCCTACGGGGCGGAGCCCGCCAGGGCGAAAAAGAGGTAGAGGACGATGAGCTCCAGAACGAACAGCGGGCCCTTGAGTTTCTGGCGGCCCTTTGCCAGGGCCGAGATCCCGGCGGCTACCGCGAGGAAGAGCGCCGCGAACAGCCAGACTTTGTGGTCGGCGGTCCCGCAGGTCCCGGAGATCCCGTCCAGGACGAGGACCGTGGCGGCCCCGGCCAGAAAGAGGCTCGCGGTGTGGAGCCTCCTGCGGAAGGAAAGGAGCCCGGCCATGACCTTGTCGCCCGCGGCGTCCTTGCCCCTGCGGTAGCCCTGGAAGAAGGAAAGGACCCTCGCCGGGGCCGCGAGGGCTGTGAACATGACAGGAAGCGCGAAGGCGGCCTTCCAGGAGCCGGTGCGCCAGACCAGGAGGAAGGCGCACAGGGAGCAAAACGGGAGCCAGGTGTTCCAGAACAGCTGGTCGCCCACCGCGCCGCCCATGGAGGCCAGGGAGGCGACTATCTCCTCGCGCTCTTCGGGGCCTTTCGGGCGTCCGTCCGCCGCCTCCTTCCCCAGGGCAAGGGAGGCGCCTATGGCCAGCCCGCAGGCCAGGGGGTTGGTGTTGAAGGGAGCGAGCATCCTCGACGGAGGCTGCGGGCCGGAGGCGTTCAACGCCCTCAAGGCGGGCTCCTCCACCCAGGCCCGGCCGAGGTTCTGCTGGCCGTCCCGATTCCAGGAGGACTCCAGGAAAAGGCTTCTCGCGGCGGCCAGGAGGAGGGCGCGGCGGGCTCTTGCGGGGGCGGGGCGTTCCGCCTGCATGTCGTGATCCTTCAGCCGGGGCCGGACGGGGGGAGCGGAGGCGTTGCGCATTTAATCCCCGCGCGGATAGCCCCGGAGGCGGTTCCGCGAACGAAAATCATACCCCGCGCAGCTCCGGAATTGCAACGCCAAGTTCGGAAACGGCAAGACAGGGCGTTTCCCGCTTCTCTTTCGCGAAGCCCGCTGCGGGCATCTGCGGTTTCCCTAGGCCGCTTCAAAGCCCCTTCACGGACGGCAGGCAATTCCTTGGGCGCCCGCGCCGCCTTTGGAGCAGTCAGAGCCCTCGCTCCCCGCTCAAATCCGCGCGGCATTTTTTTTTGGATGGCGCGTCCGCTATCCGTTGGGATTGAAGATCAAAGGAGTTGAGTCCACTGCGAAAACCCATCTATGACGCCACCGCAAAAAATCAGGGGTGGCTCCACAGCTGTCGAGTTGTGCTGGCAACTTCCCTATAGGGGGGGGTGAAGGTCTTAGCCGCCAGCAACACCTGTCACTAGTGCATGAGC
>JAIRZX010000352.1 GCA_031267005.1 Deltaproteobacteria bacterium | reverse complement strand
TATCCCAAAGCTCCATAACCGCCAGCTTTATGCCCGTAGGCCGCCTGTCCGCTCCCCGAGGCCCGCGGCATCGCCGGTCCCGGGCGCCATACCGGGGCGAGCCTTAACGTCCGAGTTTCCCGCCCAGAGCCAGTCGAGGTGCCAGACATGGATCCCTCCGGACCTGAACCAGAGAAAAAAGCCTTCCGAAGGGCGCTCGCGGGCGCAATCTTCTTCCACGCGGCTATTGTGGCCTTCATCGTCCTGGGGGGCACTGCCGACTCCAGCTTCAGGACCCTCGCCGTCTACGAGTACGACGTCTACGACCCCCTTGGCGGCGAGCCTGGGGGCGGGCTGGACACCATCGGAGACGACGTCCCCGAGGTGCAGCCCGTCCAGGCGCCCGAACCCGAACCGGAACCGGAGCCCGAACCCGATCCGGAGCCCGTGAGCTTCGTGGAGAGCACCTCCCTCCGCGCCGAGGAGATAGCCCCCCCGCCGCCCAAGGACCCCGCCAAGGAACAGCCCAAACCCAGGCCCAAGCCCGCCGAGCCCAGGCCGGTCCAGCCTGTAGGCGCCCAGGCCGCGGCAGGCACGGCCGGCATGGAGGGAGGCGTTGCCGGGCAACCAGGCGGCGGCCCTGGCACCGGCCAGGGCGGCATGGGCGGCGGCACCGGCAAGGGCACCGCCGACGCCAGGGAGGCCTACAAGGCCCAGGTCCGCCGCAAGCTGGAGCGGAACAAGAAATACCCGCCCCGCGCTAAAATGGACGAGATCCAAGGCACCGCCACCGTGCAGTTCACCATCAACCGCAGCGGCGAAGTGGTGGCTTACAGCGTGATAAAGAGTTCCGGCATGTCCATCCTGGACGACGAGGTGATGGCGCTTTTGAGGCGCGTCAACCCCTTCCCGAAGTTCCCGGACGCGCTGACGGACCCCTCCATGACGCTGACCGCGCCTATACAGTTCCGGTTGCGGTGAGGGTAGGGGTAGGGGAGGGAAAGACCTTCATAACGTAGCACCGGCACCTGAAGTCCCCCCCCCCCCGCGTCCCCTTATCTCCGAAGGCCGAAAGCCTCTCGCGCCTCGAGCCTTCTGTTCCTCCCGGCAACCGCCCCGCAAAACCTCAACAGACAATCCAGCTGGCGAACGAAAGCTTCCGTGGACCCGTGAACCCGCCTAGGCTCGCCTCCCGGTCGCGGGTTTTGAGTTCAAGCGTCCCTCGAAGCCACAGCCCCGAAAATGGACAGACCGCTTGAGATGGCGGTCATTCCCGTCGCCATTTTTTCTCTTTCCCAACGTTGCCTGAAGCGTTAAAGAGCGCGGCAGACGACTAATCGGAGAAGCCGATGCTGTTTCCCAAGAGTCATGTCCCATGCTTCCCCAGCTTCCGCAAGGGGTACGAAGGCACATAGTTTTTGTCGCGGACATTCACGGAAATCCGCGAGGGACGGTACATGGTACATGGTACATGGCACATAGAACATGCCAACGACGGAAATGAAATTGCCTTCCCTCCTTGCAACTCCCTCCGCGAAAATTTATCGAAGAACACCTCCGCCAGGCCAGACCAGTTTCCGCAAGCAGTTATAATAGAAATGGAGACGTTCATGTTGGAGGCAGGAAAAGCTTTTGTACCCTTATACGCATAGTAGTTTTGCTGTTACGGTTTTACATAAATGAATTAATTCAGTATTTGTCAAAAAAATTTAGAGGCCTATTATGAAAAAGCATTTATTATTGTTCTCTCTCATGTCGATTTCCTTTTTTTTGTCTGGTTGCGGAGAACCAGACAATTCATTGTCCGCCAATACTCCAATAATATTTAACGGGGGCTTTATCATTGTCAACAGATTCATCAGCAACAGCGATTGGGGACACGAAAGTATTGACAGGAAAACATCTAATGTTATGGGTGTCGAGTTCGGCTATACTCAAAATTCTGACGTTGGTCCCGAAAACCTGGATGTCGCGTTGGCAAATTGCTTTTTAATGGACAAAGACGGCACAAAATTTCCTGGCATACGCGTTTTAGCTACCAATACCACAATTATCGGAACTGATAATTTAGAACAAAATCAACTAAACATCTTGTTGGTTTTTGGAGTGCCTAAAAATACTAGAACATCCGATCTCAAATTGAAAGTCGGAGATTCAATATTAAAGTTACCTAAACCTGAATAAACAGATGCCAGAGTTTCGGAGACGGATGGGTGCTTTCCCGGCGACAACGCGCTAAAGCCTGGTAATCCTTCAAGCCTGTTAACGTAGCTCCATTTGCAGGGCCCGGCGTAACATTAATTTTCCCGGCCCAGCACCTGCTGTGGCGATCAAGCCGACGTCGCGCCCGTTTCTCCCGTCGTTTCCTTCCAAGGGGCTCCTCGCCGCCCCAGACAGTTGGCCAGTCGAACAAGTTTCTCCAAAGAGCCAGCCGTTTGTAGTTACAATAGATTGTTCCAGTTTTTTGCATAAGCTATCAAAACGTGGCTCAATAAGACATATCTTCTTGACGCGAGCATGGTTCCGTATTATAACGAAAACAAGTTTTCAAAAGGCTGGAAACCCAATAAAGCATGAAGGAGACAGACATGGAATACATTCCCGAAAGGAAACCTTACAAATTCGTGTCCCGGGGACCGCACTTCATCCTGTCGTCTGTTCCGCCAGGATCAAGCGTCACGTACAACTACTTGCCGGATACGGCGCCAGCCGCAAGTGAAGAGACGAAACGGCTGACTCCCGCCCAGGACGGCGGAGCGCCAGGCGCGTCAGACGGCAAGGGTACGGGAGACGCCCCGCAGGACGGGACGGGAAGCTAACGGCATCGGCCCGCGCCGTAAGCATAAACCCCGCGTCGCGTTCCCGGGACAGACGGGAAAACTTCGGGCAGGGCTCCATGGAATGCGGCGACCGACGCGCCTTTGGCGTCGCTGCCGGGTGTTTCGCGTCGCTGCCGGGATCAACCGCGAATGGTTTGCCCGCCAAAGCCCAGACGGAAGCCCTTGCCACAAGCGTTGCGGCATCGGTCGCATTCGACCTGAAACCGCTCGCTCGTCTCGATCGCCGGTAAGCCCCGGAGCAAACCAGGCGGAAAACGGCGGGAACGGACGCTTGCTTGAGACGCTCCCGGCCAGGCTGCCCCGTCCGGACACAGGACGCCCGAAGTTATCAGAACGGTCCCGTCGAACGGCGCCGCCTGGATAACCCGTTGCCGCTCGGGCAAACCTCTTTAGACGCCCGGTTCACTGCTGTTGGCTTCCCTGCCCCAATTCGGTCTTCCGCGAACTCGCCCTGGCCTCCGCGAGTGGGGAGGTCTACGTGCGTGGGGACGGCGAGGTCAAGTACGGCGAGATGATGAACTTGACGGCGGATCTGGGGGAGGCCGGCTTCTCCCGGGCGACCCCGGTCACGAACTTGATGCCCGTGCCCGACGGGCGGAAAGGCGGCGTCGTCCTGGAACGGGGGGGGCGCCCGCAACCAGTCCTAGCCCGGCAGTGCGGCCACGCAGGCCCGAACGCACCCCCCTCCGCAGTTTCGGAGCCTGCCGCGCCCCTGAACCCGACCGCCCCGGCGGCGGCCCCGCCTCTCCCGTGGCCACGTCCGCACCGGGCGGCACCTTCCCGTCCGCCCCGAAGGGCCGACAGGCCCCAAGGGACGTTTAGGCCCCACCTTCCTTCGCACGGTCCGTCTGGAGCCGGAGGCAGTCTGCCCGCACAAGCTTCCAGGCCCGCCGCAGACTTCACGCTGGCCGCCGGGCTTTCCGTACCCGCCCCCTCGCCCGTTCGGCCTTTCCGCCGTTAAACCTAAGCATTCCAGGCCGTTCGCCTTTAAACCAAAACCTTCCGGGGGAACAGCCTTCATGCCTTATCATTCCAGGCCGACAAATCTGCCAACCGCATGACAGGGATGTCCGTTACGGATTTCTCCATCCAAGACCGGGACATTAAAGCACTCCGAAGCGCCCTGATCGTCGCGATAGCTTTCAACGCCGTTAAAATGGCCTTCATCCTGCCCGGGTCCGCCGATTCCAGCTTCAGGATCATCGTCGTCTACGAGTACGACGTCTTCGACCCTTTGGGCGGCGAAGCTGGGGCCGGGCTGGACATCATCGGGGACGACTTCCCCGGGCACAGCCCGTCCAGGCGCCCGAACCCGAGCCATAACCTGAACCTGAGCCCGATCCCGAGCCTGTGAGCTTCGTGGAGAGCACCTCCCTCCTCGCCGAGGAAATAGCACCCCCCCGCCTCCCAAGGACCCTCCAAGGAACAGCCAAAACCCAAGCCCAAGCCCGTCGAGCCCAGGCCGGTACAACCTGTAGGCACCAAGGCCGAGGCCAGCACGGGCGGCATGTAGGGCGGCGTTACCGGGCAACCAGCCGACGGCACCGCCTAAGCCAAGGAGGCCTACAAGGCACATGTCCGCCACAAGCTGGAGCGGAACAAGAAGTACCCGTCCGCGCCAAAATGGACGAGATCCAAGGAACCGCCACAGCGCAGTTCACCATCAACCGCAACGGCGAAGCGGTGGTTTTCAGCGTTATAAAGAACTCCGGCCAGTCCACCCTGGACGACGAAGCGAAGGCGCTTTTGAGGCGCGTTTACCCCTTCCACCAGTTCCCGGACGCGTTGACGGAACCCTCCATGGCGCTG
>JAIRZX010000351.1 GCA_031267005.1 Deltaproteobacteria bacterium | reverse complement strand
GAGCGGCCAGAGGGCGCCCAGGACGGCCAGGGGGGCCAGGAGCCACGCCCAGGCCTCGGGGAGGCCCGGGCCGCGCGGCCCGAAGGCCATGAACAGCGAGAGCAGGAACAGGTTGAGGGCCAGCGCTGTCATGGGGGAGGCGACCCTGGCCAGTGCTGGCCCGAGCGCCGCCGCCCCGAAGGCGAGCGCCAGGGGCACCAGGAACACCGCTCCCCAGGGTTCGGGAAACCCCGCGTCGGAGGGAACGCCCGCGAGCGCCGCCAGCGCGGTGGCGCCCCCGGCCGCCGCGGCGCCCAGGAAGCTTGCCGGCTTGAGCGTCTGGCAGGCGCGGTCGTAGACCAAAAGCTCGTGGCCGCGCCCGGATTCGAAGGTGAAGTACCCGAGGCTTCTGGCGGGCCAGAACCTCAAGGGGGGCTCTTCGGCCTCCTCGCCCTCGCCCCCGTCCTGGAACGCCCAGGGGTAACGGGGCGGGATGGGGCTGAGGACCTCTTCCCTGGAGCCGAAAGCGCCTTCCCCTTCGCCTTCGCCTTCGCCTTCGCCTTCGCCTTCACCTTCACCTTCGCCTTCGACAGCGCCCTCCGGCCAGGCGGTGCCTCCGCTTCCAGCCCCGCCGGAGCCGGGGCTATCCGCGACGCCGTCTGAACCGGCTCCGGGCGCGGCCTCGCCGGAGGAATTCGCGCCGGATCCGCCTTCAAGGGCTTCGCGGGCGCGGCCGGCTTCGCCGGCGGCGGAGGCTGGAACGGCGAAGCTTCCGGCCGCGTCGACCTGGTCGGTTTGGGCTCCGGTCGGACGGGATTCGGCGGAGCCTACGGCCTGAAGGCCGTCCGGCCCTGGCCCGGACTCGGCCTGGCGGGATGCGCCGGGGGAAACGTCGGCCGGGGCGGAGCCGGCTTCGCCTTCGGCGCGGGCGAAAGCCCCGTCCCCGGCATGCCCCGAGGATTCCGCGTCCTCCGGGATTCCCTCGCTCTCCGGCGCTTCCCCGCCTTCAGCGATCTCCATGCCTTCCGGGAAGGAGCCGGAGCCCTCCAGATGCGTGGCGTGGGAGATCTCCGAGATGTCCTCCAGAGGATCACGGGCGCCCTTGCGGGGCTTCCGGCGGGTGGCCCAGATCCAGGCGGCCAGCCCGAGGGCCAGAAGGCCTGCGGCGTCCGCTACCCAGGACTGCCGCAGGGGGCAGGCCAGGGCGAGCGCCGAGACGCCTAAAAGGCCCGCCGCGCCTGCGAAGAGGCCGGTCGCGTAAATGGTGAAGATCCCCCGCCCGGCCCCCCGCTCGCCTGGGAAGGCCAGGAACGGCAGGAAAGTCGGGGCCGCGCCCCACATGAAAAAGCCGAAGACCCCCAGGGCCGCTATCCCTCGGGGGCCTAAGGGGCCTGAGGCCACCGGGCCCGTCCCCTGGGCGAGGTTGGCGAGAAGGAGGAAGACGAGGGCCCCTATCATGAGGGTAGCGGACAGGAGCCTCTCCGAGAGTTCGGACTCCGAGCGGGCGACTGCGCCCCACCACAGCCCGCCCGCCGCGCTCGCGGCCATGGACGCCAGGGCCAGCTCGATGGCCCACAGGACGTTCCCGGACACCAGGGGGGCGAGCCACAGCCACTGGGCCAAGGCGCAAAGCGAGAACGCCAGCCCGAAGAGGGCCGCCATGCCCAGGGACTTCGCGGGGGCGTTGGGGGGGCGAAGGCTTAATGGAAGAATCAGCCGGTCTGACATGGCACCTTATTGCGAGGGGTTGCTGGAAATCGCCAGCGATTATAGCACATGCCCCGCGCGGCGCGCGGCTGTTTTCCGGCAGCTTCGGGGGGGAGGCGGCGGCGCGGGGAACCGGGCTGTACCGCGGGGAAGGCTTCGGCGCGGGGGCAAATCGGTGAGGGCGAGATGGGCTTCTCGGCCGGGGCCGCCTAGGAGGACTGGACGGGCGTTGCTGTCCGTGGCGCCTCGGAGGGGGAGCTGGGTTTTTGCAGCGCGGGTTGGCCGGCCGCCGGCCGCTCGGACGGGAGGCCGGGAGGCCGGGAAGCCGAGGTTTCGCGGCGAGGGCCGCCGGGCGAGGGAATGCGTGCCCGGGGCTACGGGGACGGGCTGAACTCCCGGGGCGGCTTGGAAGGGGGGCGGGGCGCGGCGGAAGGGGGGGGCGTCGGGGGAATCGGTGGCGCGCGGGGGGTTAACGGGGGCTGTGCCAGGGGGTTCCCGGAATTGCGGAGGCGCACGAAAACTGTCGGTTGCACGCGGAAAAAGGGGGGGGCGCGGAGCGGTTCGGATCCGCGCAGGCCGGGGCGGGGAACTGCCTCAAGCGAGGCAAGCAGGGGTATTTTGTATTGACAGCCTGGGGCCGAGTATGTAATATACTCCCCTTGACGGAGCCCGGAAGCTCCGTTGCCCGCCTCCGGGCAGGCGTTTCCGTGGAGGGATTCCCGAGCGGTCAAAGGGAGCAGACTGTAAATCTGCCGACGTATGTCTTCGGAGGTTCGAATCCTCCTCCCTCCACCATTTAGCCTTCCCCGAGCGGGAATAGCTCAGTTGGCCAGAGCGTCAGCCTTCCAAGCTGAGGGTCGCGGGTTCGAGCCCCGTTTCCCGCTCCATATTTTTCCTTTCCCCCGTCTGGATTTTCCCGTTTCCGGCGCCTTCGGAAGATCGCCCCGGAAGGCTTGGGCCCACATAGCTCAGTTGGTAGAGCACATCCTTGGTAAGGATGAGGTCATCGGTTCAATTCCGATTGTGGGCTCCAGAGCATTTCCGAACCAGGAGCGTATTTCCGAACTCTATCCGAATACTGCCCCGAAACTACACGGATACCGGCTGGATCCTCAAGGGTTCTGCCGGTTTTTTCATTTGGCCAGCATCTGGATTATCATTTGCTGCCCTCATAATCGGCGGGACTTCATGACGGGATTCTCCCGGCGCGCCTTTCGAGGCCCCGGTCGAGGGCAGGCGCCTTGCGTGGGATCCTAAACGGCGCCGAAGGGAGTAAAATACGGGCTAATGGACAACCTCGAGGTCGTCTGGGGAGGCGTAACTGTCGGAAGCCTCCACCGTCCGCCCATGAGCGGCGAACTGCATTTCTCTTACGCTCCCCAATGGATTTCACGTGGCTGTCCGGGCGCGTCGCTTTCCCTGCCGGTTTCGGGACAGCTGTTCGGAACGGAAACCACGAAAAATTTTTTCGGTAACTACATGCCGGAGAACGCGTCCCTTCTGGGCCGTCTGCGTTCCAAGTTTAGAATAGCGCCGGGAAACCTTTTCGCGTTTTTTTCAGAGTTCGGGTTGGAATCGGCAGGAGCTCTTGTGATTGTCGGTGAGGGGAGGAACGCTTCTGAATTCGGTTGCGGTTACAGGGACGTCACCGACAGGATAGCGGCCGAGCTAGCGGCGCCCCCCGAAAAGCGGATCGATCTGGTATCGGCCGTCGACGCCAGGATATCCCTTGCAGGTGCCCAGGACAAGCTGCCTGTCAGATACGAAAACGGCAGGTTCCTGGTTCCGGCGGACGATTCGCTCGCAGCTACCACCCACGTAATTAAGCCGCCGCACAAGGATTTAGTCGGCCTTCCGCACAACGAGGCGTTCTGCATGGAATTGGCCAGGGCCATAGGCCTTCCGGCGGCCATGTCGGACATAGTCGATATCGGGGGGACGGAAGTTTTTATCACGGAAAGATACGACAGGCCGGTCGCCGACGGCAAGGTGGTCCGGCTCCATCAGGAGGATTTCTGCCAGGCTTTGGGGATTCACCGGGATTTCAAATACGAGGCGCTGGGCGGTCCGGGTTTCCGGGACTGCGTCGGTTTAATTGAGCGTCGCGGGCTCCCTCGGACGGACGCGGACTATTTCGCCAAAATCGCAGTTTTTAACGTGATCATAGCGAACCATGACGCGCACGCCAAGAATTTTTCCTTCCTGTACGACTGGCGCCCTGAAATCGACCCCGGCGGCTTCAAGGCGTCCCTGGCGCCGTTTTACGATCTGGTATGCACCGGCATATACCCGCTGAGCTATTCGTTTGCGATGTCGGTAGGAGCCGTTTTTTGTCTTCACGAACTTGACGACGGCTGCTACAGGCAATTCGCTGGGGATCTGAATCTGGGTTGCCGGGCGCTTGCGGACCTGGCCAGGGAAACAGTCGACGCCGTCAGATCTGCCGCCCCGGATTTGGCCCATGCTTACGCGGCAAGGTTCGGTCGCGACGGCATGTTCGCTGAAATTTTGGGACTGATAGAGAAAAACTGCGACGTTTTGGAATTATCTTTGGATCCGCTCAGCCGAGCGTGAAAATAAGGGATCGTCAGCAAGACGACGCGGCGGCAAGGGGATAATTAACTTCAGCCAGTCCGTCTGGCGGATTCAAGCCAGCCAATAGGACGGGGAAAGCGTCTGCTCCGGGCTGAGTCCAGTTGCCCTTCCTTAGAAATCAGTCGAAAGCGACTGGCTGATAAAAATAATCGGCATCGCATGGAAATATTCGGGGATTGAAATTTTTGCTTTGAGGGACTGGCCACAAAGTTTGATTCCACAGCGAAAACCCGCCCCTCTCATCCGCCCATGTTGAGAAACCAGAGACTTTCGGCAAGGTATCCGTTCTCGGGGAGGAAGACCGCCTCCCCCACTGGCCTCGGGTTGCCTCCCTCATAACCCTGAACCGCCTCCCCTTGCTCATTTAAGGGCAACCTCCCGCCTGCCATAAAATCACCTCGCCCAGATCCCGGACCGCCGGACCTGTACTCCCGAAACCCGGTCCCGCCTGCCCGAAGACAAAACTCCAGCCTGACACGGGCACGCCCCCCCCTGGGCCCGTGAACTGGTCTCCGTTTGGCACGGGCTCAAAGGGTCCTGGTCCTGGATAGCGCGGAGTCCTGGACAGCGGAGGGAGTAACTGGCCAAGCCACCGGGCTTCGGAAAAGGGGACACGGGGCCGTTTAAGGGGAGCTGGGGCCGTCAGGGACGGGCCGCTGGGAGGGGGAGGGCCATCGGCAGGGGCCAGGCGGGCAACCTCTTGCGCGTCAGTCTTGCGTTCGGCGCGACTGAGTGCCTTCCGCGTGGCGAGAGCAAGGCCGGTGCACGGGAAAAGCTGCGGGCCGAGACCGAATCAGCCTGGAAGCGTGGTCCGCAGGGGCCTCTTTTATCCCTAGCCGCCCGCGCCGTCAGGGCTTCCGCCGTCCGTCCCCGAGCCGTGAGTCTGGCCGTCCCCGCCGCCCTTGGCTGGAGGCAAAGGATTTTTCGGGTCTGGCGCGATGGGGCGAACACACGGTATGTTACGGATTACGAAGCTTGATCCAGGAGGTCCGGAGGACTGGATCAGGTGAGGGCCTGGGTATTCAAGCTCGAATGGTTTAAATCCGGGTTTGGGTTTCATGGATGACTCCTGTAGGTTTCCAGCCGTGCCCAACCGTTTGGAATTTTAATTACGTTTGCGTCCATATACATGTCGGCGTTGCGGAAATACGTAATATAGTGCTTGAATGCAAAAGCATGCGCCAATCTGGAACTTTCTATTGTACCCGCTAATGTTACGACTTCTATCGGTGCCTCAGGAACATCTGCCGCGTTCTGGCTTCGGGAATCAGCGCTGTTCCGCGAAGGTGCTTCAGAGGAAGCGTTTGTCGGCATTCTGGCAACAGGGGGGTTAGAAATTAATTCTTTTGACTGAGGGTTATTCATCAGCTCGTCGTAAACGTCAAATGCTAAGTTGCATTTCATTTCGGCACAATAGTCCATCCAAATATCCCACATGATTGACGCAATCGCTGGCTCAGGCTTGACAATTTTCAATCCGATTTTTTCCGCTTCTTTCCGGCTGACAGCGTAACCGTGATGATGATATGAGGTATTGAGAGCCTGCGTGATAGAGTCGATTTTGTCCTTGTTTCCTTCCAATTGGGTTTCCAACAGTCTCGCGCCGAGCGACAAGGAAAGCTGGCGGCTTTTTTTTGACACGCCGATGAATAGGGGGTTGACTGCGTCTGCAAGCGAGTTTAATGCCGAACTTAAGGGCGCTTGATCCGTTATCCCGACGTCTGAACGGATGAAATCGAAATAGTGCCTTATATCTTCGGTGCTGATCGATATATGCCTGGTTCCGCCTGACCTTTCCGGCAGGTCAATTCTAATCTGGGGATCCGCTGGACCCAGATTCGAAAAAGGATGCATCACGATATCGTCAGCTCCGAGAGCCAGCAAGGTTGCCGCGCTGAAAGCCGTGTATGGAACAAGGACAGAGATCTTTTCGAAACCTTTCCCTGAGGATGTTAATAATCCGGAACGCGGTTATTCGGATCGCCACCGTTGCTGATTATCAGGAAGTCCGCTTCGGACTGCGACGGCGGTACTGACTGCACCTGCTCTATAATTGGGAAGAATGGCATCGCCGGCCATGTGCAGGGAGGCGTTTGGCCGGATGGACGTAACGTAAGCGATAAGAGGCTTGCCTCTGAGCTCCTCGCACGTGCGGAACAAGTCTTTGCGTTTATCACCGTATCCCAATTTGAATTTCCTCCTTAAAAAGTGTCTCCAATCGATCCATATCGAATCGGTCGGCGCGGTCCATGGGCCTTGGGCCCGAGCATAGCCTTCCGAGCAAGGCTGTCATCTCAAGTCTAATTATACTGTATCCGGAGGGAGTTGCAAACGGAATATGCAGGGGTATGGATTTTATAGGTATCGGGACGTTGGGCATGGAGCCGTTTAGGCGGAGCCGGGAGGCCTGATGACTCGCCATCAGCCTCCTTGAGGAGCGCTTGGAGGTATCCGCAGTAATGCTGACCGCGGAAGGGTCCGGGCATGGAGAGGCACCAGAAATGCGGAGTGGTATGGGTTCCGGTTCGGGAGCGGCAGGGAAGGGAGGGCCAGTTGCCTGTCGGTCGGTAATCGGCTGGGGCGGGGCCGGAAGCGGAAGAGGCAAGACTGAGATTTGAGGCCCGTGTCCTATATTTTCCGGCAACCGGTAGGGAAATATAGAGAGGAAGTGCGGAAGAATAAGAATGGAAATTTTTAGAGATAACTGAGTAGAGACGACGAGCGAATTCGTTGGCGGGAACGGAATCCGGCAACGCGTCGTCTTTAATTGGCAAAGACATTCGAATATGGGGACAAGACCTGGACGGGAGGGTTGTTCGCAATCATATCTATAAAGAAGGAAGGGTATCCGTCAGGGGGATTCCATGGCTCCCGCTGCGAGATTTTCAGAGTAAACGAGCCGGGCCGCTGGTTCTTCCCGGGCGCGCCTCAGCGGAACGGGGGGCTGAAGCGTCTGCGCCAACGAGGCGGCGGGACGGGGCTGCCTGCGGAGGTCGGGCACCGGTGCCGTGAGGCCTGGTCAGCCGCCTCCGCCGGGGAATAATCCGAAGAACTGGGGACTGGCCGCGCTCTGGAAGATGGCCCCCAAGGCTACTCGGAACTTCTCGGCGTCCGAGGAGTCGGCGCTGAATTCCAGGGGGGGGCGAGAGGGGAATGGGGCAGGACGCGGAGTCGGATGAAGTAGGTCCGGGAACTCTTAAGAAAGCGCTGGGTGAAGGGACCGGAGCGATGCGGGTTCGGCCGGCTCCAGGAAGGGCAACGATATACGCGACGCGAAGGTTTTCCGACACCACCGGCCCGCGAAAAGCGGATGGTTGCATAGAGTATTCTCTTGGCACGGCCGTATTAAAAACGTTTCTTGATACGCCCGCATGCAACTGGCGGCGTTCCGGCTCATGAAAGGCGCCATATGTTTCGTGCTGCGTATCGGGGCCTCCCCGTGATGCGCCGCAAGAACCCCTCTCATGCTACGCCCCCATGCGGCGGCGCCCCTGCCCGAGAAAGCCGCGTCATGCCGCCCCGCAGCATGTAGCGGCCATCCCTGCGCCGAGGCGCCGGGATAGCTCTGTAATAAAGTTAGGACAGGCGGGTGTACCGGCGAGGGCAGCCGCGTTAGGATAAGGGCAAGGCCTTATTTAGTTGTCACTGAAAAACGTAAGTTATTGAAATCATTAGGTTTTTTCCTTGGCCGCCCTCTAGCTCTTCCATCCTTCCTGCCTAACATTTCAAGGCAAGTTGCCTAGGCCACGCTCGTT
>JAIRZX010000189.1 GCA_031267005.1 Deltaproteobacteria bacterium | reverse complement strand
GGGGAAAACGGCAGGTGGGGGATACGCGGGGGGAGCCGGCCGGCTGTCCCGGTACGGCAGGGACGCCCCGTCCGGCGGCGGCGTCCGAAAAGGAATGGGCGCCGAGGCCTCCGGCGCCGTCCGAAAGGGAAGCCGCCCGGAAGCCGGGGGCGCCGCCCGAAAGCGGAGGGGGCGGGAGGCAGGCGGAAGGGGGGGCTTCCGCAGGGGGGCCGGGCGCCCGGCGAGGCGGGACGTCCGCGACGCTGGGCCAGCGCGGGACGCGATCGTGGGGCTGTCTGCCTGAAGCTTCCATGGGCTTGCAGCGGGCGCGGGTTCTGAAGGCCTTGCCGCCCGCGGGCATGGGCCTACATGTACAGGAGCGAGGGGATGAAAGCCCCGAGGCCCCAGATGAGCGCCGAGTAGATGTAGAACCCGAAGGCGAAAAGGAAAGCACCCAGGGCGCAGAAGATGGCCTGGCCCTCCAGGCGCTGGTACATGCCCACCAGGGCCTGGCGCCACGCCTCCCGCCAGGGGGAGACGGCCACGAAGAGGATCGTGGCGGCGGGGGCGTCAAAGAGGAATATGAACTTCTCCTCGAAGAAGAAGTTGGCGCGGAAGATCCCGGAGAAATAAACAGCAAAGAAGAAGGCCGCGACGGCCGCGATGTAAAAGAGGTGCCAGCGGGCGAAGCGCGCCACCTGCTTGAACTCCGCGGGAGTCAGCTCGAATATATGCAAGGTCCTTACCAGCTTTTCTTTAAAATTGACCCTCCCGGCGCCGGGAGCGGGGGCGGGAGGTGGGCGACGGGGTTTGAGGAAGGGGGGAAGGGCACTGAATCAGGGAGGGGCTTGGCGAGAGCCAGCGCGGGGGCCGTCCGGTTGGCCGGGACCCGGACGCGGGCATTTTATCAGAAATAGCTCGCGTTTGTTCCGAAGTTATATAACGCGTCCAATTCCAGCTACCCTCCGCACCTCCCCGCATCCCCGCATCCAGTCTTGCAGTCATCCCGCGCTCATCAGAGCATCCTGCGCTTTGCTTCCTCCCCGCCTGGCAAATACCGTTAGGCGAAGCAGCCAGGCCGGCCAAGGCGCCTCCCGTCTCGCAGGGACAGGCGGTGCCCGACCCGGCTAATGATTGCCCGCCATTCGACCCCGCCCCTGACCTGAAATAAGTCAGGGCCGACAGTTTATCTCAAGGAATTGCCCTGCCTCTCCGAAAAGCTGGCTTCCTATAGCCCCAGACGCCTCCGGTAGTTTTTTTTACCAGCTAAGTATCTGTAATTATTAGGTTTTTTAGAAAATGTTGATCCCGTGTCTAATGAATGTGTGCAAAACCTAAAAACGGCGACATCCTATATGTCGCTCCGGAAACTTTATCCTGTCCCCATCCCTGTATGAGCCGGGTCCGAACCAACGTTCCGCCGGGACCCTTCCGCCAAACACGGGACTCGCACTAAGGCCTCACGGGAAAACGGACGCGCCGTCAAGCCGGTCACGCTATCCGCCCGCCGCCTCACGCCGCCTTTCGCATACTTCAGCCAGCCGATCAAGCGCCAATCACGCAACCATCCTTTCGAAATACGGCAGGGACACCGGGATAGCTCAAAACCCTTTTCACCAAACCCCTTGGCCCCGGGCTCGCGTCCGAGTACCCGGTCGGGTCCCGCGGCTTGTAAGGCAGGTGAATCCCGATCGCCGCCGTCCCCATGACGCACGCCCCATGACGCACGCCCCATGACGACGCCGGCTTCCCGATGCCTGCAACGCCGTCCCCTTTCATTTAGTGTTCTAATTAATTGCCTTTACTCTCACAAAATCAATGCTCCCCTGTCCAGTAGTTTTTTTGAGCACACCTAACTATCTGTAATCACTTGATTTTTTATCGAAATATCCTCCTGAGCTCTTCAAATAAGTACAATCGGCCGACTTTCCAACTTCCTATATTTGTATTCAGGAAGCCGTTCCCTGCACGGCTTACCGCTTACCACCCCCTGTTTAACCCAAATTTGAGCCGCCGGCGGTTTGCCGAGAACCTTTGCGAAAAACAAGCCCTTGTCTCCCAAGGTCCCAACAGTTAGCCGCCTGGCCCAAGAACTGGCTTAACGGCAATATGTGGCGCCCCCCTGACATATTGGCGCTCTATGCTGTTGCAGGCTGAACATACTGTTTTCCCGGCGGTACCCTTGCAGTCACAAACTCGCTACTTTCCCGGCACCGGGATAATTAAGGAAAAAGCCGAGGGCCAATTCCCCAATTTTCTTGTCTGGACGTCCCGTCGGCACGCCCTCCCCCGAAAGCGTCGCAAAGCGGGACGCCCCGCCGGGCGCGGGCGTCCATCGTTTACGGCGCCAGGGCGCCCCCGCCCGTTCCCTCGCCTTCCGCCTTCTTCCGCCCGCTGGACAAGCGGCAATCGCCCCAGCACCCTCCGGAAGTCCGTCAAGGCCCCTTGGCCGTGCCGGCGATCCGGGCCAGTTCCTCCTGCCCGGCGGCCGGGGACCAAGGCCGCTGGGCCCGAAACAGCCGGGCGCCCCCTAAACGCCGCATGGCCCATACCGCCCTGCCGTCGGGAAGGGTCGCCTCTCCGGCGCCAGGATCGGCCTCCCCGCTCTGTGCCTATCGTCTTTGTTCCCTTTGCTCCCAAAAAAGCGAAGGGCCCCTCTCCGGCAGCCTTTATTGAGCCAAACTGCTGCAGCAAATAAACTTTTTACCGAAATAGCGTCCTTGCCACGTGAAAACGCTTCGAATTCACGAGTTAGCCGCATCATATCCATATCCTCAGAAATACAAGCCTTGACGGCCTTTCCGCTTCCCCTGCGTTAACGGAAATTTCAGACCGGCGTAGACTGCCAGGAATCTCAGTCAAAAAAAGCGGCGCTCGCCCGCCCGGCCGACCTTCTCGCCGGAACCGGCGCTTCTCGCCGGACCGCGGCTCCCCATGCCTTCCCGCCGCGAGCCTGTTCCCCCGCCTCCCTGCTTCTCCCCCGGCTGGCCAAGCGCCGACAACCGACGCCCTCCCGAGGGGAGTCTCAGCCCCGGTCCGGCCCTAAGGGCGGCGGGCCGGGGCCGGGGGCAAGGGGCCGGCCGCCCTGAACCGGAAAGCGCGGCCAATTCCGAAACCCCGCAGGCCTTGTCCCGGACTGGCTTCAGGAGGCACCGGATATCCCTTGCCTGGAGCGCCCTCCCTACCCCTTGTGTTTTTCAGAATAATTGCCTTTACTCTCTAAAAACCCAAGACACCCGATCCGGTAGATTTTTATTTTTTGTATAAGTATCTGAAATTACAGGTACTATTTGCCGAAATAGCGCCTTGATCCCGTCAAAACACCTAAACGACCTGACTTTTCCGTTTCCTAATCCATCCCCCCTAAAAGCCTTGCCCTGCCCCCTTTCCCCGTTCCCCTCGGATGCCCGGCAAATCCTGGCGGGCCGACTGGCGGGAACGCCCTCCCGGCCACGCGCCCCGGACGTC
>JAIRZX010000176.1 GCA_031267005.1 Deltaproteobacteria bacterium | reverse complement strand
AGCCGCAGTACGGCCTCCGGAAGCCGCGTTATGGCCGCCGGAAGCCGCAGACTGGCCGCCGGAAGCCGCAGTTTGGCCGCCGGAAGCCGCAGTTTGGCCGCCGGAAGACGCGGTTAGGCCGCCGGAAGCCGCGGTTTGGCCGCCGGAAGCCGCGGTTAGGCCGCCGGAAGACACGGGTAGGCCGCCGGAAGCCGGAGTTGGGGGAGAGAGAGCTCGATCCCAGAAAATCGCTGGAGGCGCTGAACCGTGACGGGGAAACGCTGTCCCGGGTGACCGTTTTGCCGCCGCAGGGGCCTTACGGCTCCCTCCGCGAACCCTTTCCCGACGGCGGCGCCTAACCCGTTGCCTTCGGATCGCGGGGAGTCCTCCCGGCGCGCCTCCGGCTTAGGCTTTCAGTCTTGGAAGGCGCTCTTTTCCGCTTCCTGGGAATATCTCGCAGAACCGACGAAGATTTCCTGATTTTCTTTGCATTTTACGAACGGCCGTTATAGACTTATTTAAACTGGATGTGCGGGCTCTATTGCCAGTTCGCCCCAGGATATTGGCCGCGAGTATGCTTCAGGCAGCCGCGGCAAGTTCCTCCCCCCGCTTGGGGTGACGGTTCGGCGCCAGCTAGCTTTTCTTGATGGCCTTTTAAGCTTCAGGCCTCCTTTTTCCGAGCCTTCGGCGTTTTCTTGCCTTTTCCCCTGCCAGCTTGCAGGGTCTGACGCAGCTCCCGGCTCGATTTTGGCGATTTCCGCCAAAGGAGGACGGGTTGGCGGCGGCGCTAACCACGTCGTTATTTTTTCGATTTTGAAATTTTTGGCTTTTCCGTTTTTTTTTTTTTATCTGTTTTTATTGGATTTGAAATCAAATTTTAAATCCGTTTGAAAAAGCTATTTCAAAACGGATGCCTAACCAGTTTTTTAGCCAATTTCTATTGCGATTAAAAATCGTTTTCAAATTCATTAGGATTCAATTTTTAAATTCGCTTCCAAATACTTTTTATTATCAGTTTCCATAAACGATTTTATATCCGTTTCAAGTTACTATTTTTTACCCTTTTTAAAATATGATGTTTTGCTCGTTTTTAAATACTATTTCTTCTTCATTTTCCAATATGATTCCTTATATGATTTCTTATGTGATTTCTTATCCGTTTTCAAGTGCTTTTCCATATTCGTTTCCGAATACGATTTTTAACCATTTATCTAATCTGATTCAAAATACCTTTTAAAATCCGGTTTTAAAATTCCCCAATCCAGGACGCCAAATAACGCGCGTTAGCGTTTTGTTGCATTTTTACGTTCCTTCGCGCTCGGGCGCCTTTCCAGAGTTTCGTTTTCATTTAGCTTTCCCGGGACTGCCGCAGTGAGGCAACGGCTTCCGCCGATCGCCCCGGAGGGCCGGCGGACGCTCGTCCCCGCGTCACGCGGCCCCCTGTTCGGCGCCGCCCTTTCCATGCCGCGACGGGTTTCCCCCGCTTCGGTCGCGCCCGAAGCCTCCGCCAGAGTCCCCGGCGGGAGCTTTGCCCGGGCGGCCCGCCCTCCCGGCCCGGTCCCGCCGGGGCGGAGGCTCGCCGGAAATCCCCAAACCCGATACCCGATATCCCTAACCCGATACCAAATAAAGCCAATAAAGGAGCCTCATACATGCCTGGATCAAAAAAGCACCTGACCACGGCCTTCGGCGCCCCGAGAATAGAGGACAACATCTCCCAGACCGCCGGCAGGGGGGGTCCGATTCTCCTCCAGGACGTTGTCCTCCTGGAGAAGCTCGCCCACTTCGGGAGGGAGAGGATCCCCGAGAGGGTGGTGCATGCCAAGGGCGCCGGGGCCTTCGGGAGCTTCACGCTCAAGGAGGACATGTCGAAGTACACCTGCGCCGATCTCTTCTGCAAGGCCGGGAAGCAGACCGAGGTATTCCTGCGCTTCTCCACCGTAGGCGGCGAGCGCGGCTTCGCCGACGCTGACCGGGACCCCAGGGGCTTCGCGATGAAGTTCTACACGGCGGAGGGCAACTACGACCTCGTGGGCAACAACACCCCGGTGTTCTTCATCCGGGACCCCATGAAGTTCCCGGACTTCATCCACACCCAGAAGCGCCGCCCCGACAACAACCTCCACGACTCCAACATAAAGTGGGACTTCTGGTCCCTCACCCCGGAGTCCATCCACCAGGTGGCCATCCTCTTCTCCGACCGCGGCGTCCCGGCCAACTTCCGAACCATGCACGGATTCGGGAGCCACACCTACATGTGGTACAACAAGAAGGACGAGGTCTTCTGGGTCAAGTACCACGTGACGACGAACCAGGGCATCAAGTGCCTCACCCGCCAGGAAGCCAACAAGGTGGCGGCCGACGACCCGGACCATGCCACGAGGGACCTGTGGGAGGCCATCGAGGCCAAGGAGTTCCCCTCCTGGACGGTGAACGTCCAGATCCTCTCCCCGGAGCAGGTGGCGAAGCTCCCCTTCGACCCCTTCGACGTCACCAAGGTCTGGCCCCACGCTGACGCTCCCCTTATCCCGGTCGGGACCATCACGCTCGACAGGAACCCCGGCAACTACTTCGAGGACGTGGAGCAGAGCGCCTTCAACCCGTCGAACTTCGTGCCGGGGATAGGGCCCTCCCCGGACAAGCTCCTCCAGGGCAGGCTCTTCTCCTACCACGACACCCACCTCCACCGCCTGGGGGCCAACTACCACCAGATCCCGGTGAACCAGCCCAGGGGCGCCAAGGCCAACACCTACGAGCGCGACAGCTACATGGTCTCGGGGACCCCCGTCGGCGGCCCGAACTACTGGCCCAACAGCCTGGGCGGGCCGCCGCCCAAGCGCCTCCGCTACCCGGAGCTCCCAGTAAGCGGCACCGCCGCGCGCCACCCGGTGGAGGTCGGCCCCGTCGACTACGTGCAGGCCGAGGCGCTGTACGGCCGTGTCATGTCCCAGCCGGAGAAGGACCGCTTCCTCGACAACGTCGCGGACTCGATGGCCGGGGCCATCGACCGCATCAAGCTACGCTCCCTCGTGATGTTCCACAAGATGGACCACGGCGCCGCGAAGATCCTGGCCAAGGCCGTCAAGAGCGACTACGGCAAGGTCGAGAAGCTGGCGACTTTGAGCTACGACGAGCTGGTCAAGGCCACGGCGGCCTAGCCGGGTCCTTCCCGCCCGCAGCGTTCAGGACTCGCGCCCGCTGGGCCCGGCCCGCACATAACGGCGCGGGCCCAGCAGACGCGGGCCGCTCGCGGCTGCGCGGTCCTTTGCGGGCGCGCCGCGCCTCAGCGAGCGCCATTCCGCCTGCGGCCGCCCGAATCGGTTTTCCCGCGTGGACCGCAAATCGGGTCCTTCCGAACGGGTCCTTCCGAACTGGTCCTTCCGAACTGGTCCTTCCGAACGGGTCCTTCCGAACGGGTCCTTCCTGGCGGGAAACGGTTCGAGCGGCCCTCGCCTCCGGAGGGATTCCTCTAAGCTCTAAGCCCTTTCAGGTTCTGGTATCAAGCAGGCATGGGGGACGCGGCGCCGCCTCGGAGCCGCGCCGGCTTTCCGGAAATGGACGGCCGGCGGGGAAAGGTCCGTAAGCCCCTTCCCCGCCGGCCGTATTTCGCGTCGTATGTGTTTCTGCCCGGCCCCCCGACCGGATCCCCCTGGACGGCGGATCCCCCCATGTCGACGGATCCGCTCGGACGGCGCTTGGCTCAGGCGGCCCCCGCGCGGGCGAAGAAAACCCGCGCTTGCCCTGCACGGCTTACCGGCGTCCGAGCCGCCCCTCACGCCTGTCCGGCGGTTCCCGGCCGCCACCGCCAGTACGGGGGGGCCCCGCAGTTCCAGCCTGTCCGGCGATTTGCCGCGGCACGCGCCAGCCCGAGGATTATTGCGCGACTTTGGCCCGGCCGCCGGGACATTGGCCGCAAAGCCCGCTTTCCGGACCGTCCCCGCAGGCCAGGCCTTTCCCGGCCTTTCAGCGAGTTTCCGCCTTCCCCGCCGCCTTCGCCGCCCCGGCCCGGGCTTGGCTACTCCACGAACTCCACCCAGCCCCTCTTGTCGGGCAGGGTCCCGAACTGCACGCCCACGAGCTCGTCGTAGAGCTTCTGGGTGATGGGGCCGATGCCGCCCGTACCTATCTGGAAGGTCTCGTCCGTGTAGCTCAGGTGCCCCACCGGCGAGATGACGCAGGCGGTCCCGGAGCCGAAACACTCGGTAAGCCGGCCGTTCTTCTGGGTCTCCAGAAGCTCCTCCACCGATAGCGATTTTTCTTCTGCCCTGATTCCCAAATCCCCAGCCACGGTCAGGACGGAGGAGCGGGTGATGCCCGGGAGTATGGTGCCGGACAGGGGGGGGGTCACTATGGCGCCGTCCACCACGAAGAACATGTTCATGGAGCCCACCTCCTCCACGAACTTGTGCGATATGGCGTCCAGCCACAGGAGCTGGGTGTAGCCCTTGCGCGCCGCGAGCTCCGTGGCCAGGAGGCTCCCGCCGTAGCTCGCCCCAGCCTTCACGCAGCCCAGGCCGCCGGGCGCCACCCGCGTGTAGTGCGGCTCCACGTAGATCTTGACCGGCGCGAAGCCCTCCGGGTAGTAGGGGCCCACGGGGCCCATGATGACGTACAGGAGATACTCCTTGGCCGGCCTCACCCCCAGGTGGGGCTCGGTGGCGATGATGGTGGGACGGATGTACAGGGTCGACCCCTCCCGCGAGGGGGTCCATGAGCCGTCCACTTTCAGGAGCTCTTTCAGGCCCCGGAGGACGAGCTCCTCGTCGAACGGCGGGATGGCCATGCGCCCGGCGGAGGAGGAAAACCGCCTGAAGTTGTCCCGCGGCCTGAAGAGCGCCAGCCTCCCGTCGGGGTGGCGGTAGCACTTGAGCCCTTCGAAGACGGTCTGGCTGTAGTGGAGGACCATGGCCGACGGGTCCATGAGAAGGGGACCGTATGGCTCGATCCTGGGGTTGCGCCACTCGCCGCCGAAATAGTCCAGCTTGAACATGTGGTCGGTGAAGATGTCCCCGAACCCCAGGGCGGACTCGTCGGCCGGCCTTAGCTTGAGGTGCTTGGGGAGTTGCCTGCGGATCTGGATTTCCATTTGGGTTCCCGGATAGAGGTGGTT
>JAIRZX010000164.1 GCA_031267005.1 Deltaproteobacteria bacterium | reverse complement strand
GAAAGGGTGGAGGTCCCCGGGAGCAAGGCCGACTGCCCCGGCGTGTCCTGCATCAGGACAAACCACCTCGGCCTGGAAACGGCGGAGGTCCTGAAGCTGTACTTCAGCCTGGTGGAGATAGAGGGCGTGTTCTAGTGCCTCAAGTCGGAGCTGGGCTTCAGGCCCTTCTTCCACAGCTCCGAGAGGCGGACGGACGCCCACATTTACATCTCCTGCCTCGCCTACCAGTTCGTCAACTACATCAGGCGGAAGCTCAAGGCGGCGGGCATAAACGACAGCTGGGCCACCGTCAGAAACAGGATGGAGACGCGGAAGATGGTCACGCTGGTGGCCAAGGCCAACGGCATGGACGCGAACGCGCTGATCGAGACGGCCACGACGCCGATCGCGGCCGTCAGGGCGTACTTCAAGGCCATGGGCATGGGCAGCGGCCCGGAGACCCGCAAGGTCAAGCTCGTCCCCCTGCGCAAGTGGGACGGCAAGCTCGCCGCCGGCTGGTGACGGGACGGGTGCGCCTTCCGGCCCCTCAGGGTCCGGGGAGGCGCCGCCACGACTTTCAAGGCGGCCCGTCAGTGCCGCCGTCCTCCCCCGGGCCGTCACTGGCGGCTGCGGGGGCTGCTTCATGGAGAGGCGCCGGAGCCGTCACTGCCGAGGTACAGGCAGCTGTGACGACGGTCGAGGCGTCCGGGACAGCATCGGGGGGGAAGACGGACCGGAAGTACTCCGCTGACCCCAGGATGCGATTGGCGCCGTTTTTGAGTCCGCGGCGAAAAGGGGCCGATTTTTTCAAGGGCTCAACCCTTGCAATTATTGGATACAATCGGTGTTTGGTTCAACGTGGGCCGGGGCCCGTGCCGCTGTCCAGCCTGATTGGCGCGTTGCGCCCCCCTCCTCCAAGCCGTTGCTTTCAAGGTCCGGGCACAGCAGTCTTTCGGGCGTCCGTCGCGGTCGAGGGGCACTGCCAAACAAGTCTTCCTTCAGAAAAACCTTCCGCACGGCGGTCTTCCCGCCCCGCCGCTTTGCCTTCCGTTGCCGCGGACGCTCTGAAAGGCCGTCGCCGCCGGATTTCTCCCTTCCCCCGCATCGACCGTCCGGGTTCAGGTCCTGTTCCTGTTCCTGTTCCGGTTCCTGGACACGGCCCCGAATGGATTCCGAGCCCGCAGAGGGCTCTCGGCCCCTGGCCGCAGGCCGCGCCGGGCGCGAAAAAAGGCGGCCCCTTCCGGGGCCGCCCTGAAACGCGCCGCGCGCGGGGATCCGCTGGGGAGCCGGGCGCTTGAGTGCAAGCGTCACATAAGTCCTTGAACCATCTGTTCTTTTGAAAGGCTGTAGCCGGTATCCAGGACCTCCCTCCAGGATATCTGCCGGTTGCGCTCCGTCACCGTCGCGGGGATGAAGATGGATACCGTGCTCGCGTCCTCGGCCGAGGCCGAGATGGCGGTCCCTGCGGCGGAGGACACCACGAAGGCCTCGGTGGGCTTTCCCTTGCCGACCGCCACCGCGCCGACGATGCCGGGCCCCGAACCCGGGACGCCCGGGCCGATTCCGCCGCCCTTGCCGGTGAAGAGGCTGAGGGTGGTGGGTTCCGGGAGGCCCGTGAACGAGTCGACCAGGTAGAGGTAGCCGTCCCCGGAGTCGCCGCATCCCCCGGCCCTCGGCTCGAAGCTCGTGACGGCGGTCAGGCTCCTGCCGTTGTTGAGGAGCACGAACTTGGGCTGGGTCAGGATCATCTCGTAGGCGTGGCGCTGGTTTGGGTAGATGACGCTTCCCATGTTCAACGCCCTCTTGTAGCCTATGAGGGCTGGGGACTTGAGGCTGGCGGATATGAGCCCGTAGCTGGAGGATCCCCGGTTGGAGCCGGGCAAGAGCGCCGCGGGGGCCATGCCCGACACGTGTCCGTCCGGGAAGACCTTGGCGCCGGAGACGTCCAGGATTCTCGAGCTTTCGGACGTGAGGTCGCTGAAGGTCATGAAGCCCGACGCGTTCACCTCCTCCTTGATGCCGAAGAGGTACTGGACGTGGTTCGCCTCGCAGGAGGCGGTGTTCGTGGAGGCGCAGGGGAGCACGTCGTCCGTCCCCCACATCCTGCCGGTCCCGAACACGACCCAGAGGTTCTTCAGCGAGTCGTAGGCCGAGTTCACGGCGCCGGTGACGGGCCTGTCGGTGTTTATGAGCCTCTTGAGTTCCCAGTTGGCGACGTCCAGGGGCGCTCCGTCGCCGTCCACCATCTGCAGGCGGTAGACTGCCCCCGAGTCGTTGCCGTTTTCGGCGTTCCTCGAGACCGTGAGCCCGTAGTAGAGCGCGTGGTTGGCCCACGGAGTGCGGCGGATCTGGGCCGCCGGGAGGAAGGGGTTGTTGAAGAAGGAGCCGGGTTCCTTGACGGTGAGGTAGTCCGGCCGCTTGGTCGCGGGGTCGGGCTCGCCGGTCTCGGCGTCAAGGACTATGAGCCTCGCCTTCTGGTTGCTGTAGCCGTTGTAGGGGGAATCCGAGCCGAACTGGACGTAGGCGGCCCCGCCGTTGGACGCGGACGCCGGGACGGGGGTGTCCGTGACCGGCCCGGTCGGGAGAACCACGAACCATTTGCCCCCCGAGGTCACTACCGAGGGGAGCCCCACGCTTAACCCCAGCTCCTTCGCGCCGTAGCGCCAGAGGAGGACGGGGTCCTTCTCGGGGTCGGTCACGTCCAAGGCGAAGACTTCCGAAAAGAAGTGGTCCGCCCCCGCGGCGGCCGGGTCAGGGGTCTCGATGGGCCGCCCCCCGAGCCTGAGCCCGCCGATGAGCACGGTCCTCCACGCCCCGTTTATCTTGACGTCGCTTTCGAGCGGCTTCTGGTCGACGTAGTAGGAGTGGCTGTAGTAGGGGTCCGGGAGCCAGCGCAGGTGCGGGAGGAGCGACGTGGGTATGAAGGCCCAGAGTTCGGCCCCGCGCTCGTGGGCCGGGCCCTTGGGCGACGCCTCGGCAAACGAGACTTTGCCGGTGGAGAGCGTGGCGGGGAAGCCTATGTTTACGGCGTGGAGCATGCCGTCGTTGGCCCCGAAATAAGCCATCTCGCGGCGTCCGGCGTACGCCTTCTTGTAACCGGCGAAGCTCTTGTCGCCGTAGAGCAGATCGTAGTTGCTGGCGGGGGCGGAGACGAGTATCGGCTTGGAGTTTATGACGTCGCCCAGCCGCCAGACGACCTCGCCGCCGCCCTCGGTCCAGGGGTCCTTCACGGTCCGGGAGCGCCAGCCCGCTATCTCGACGCCGTAGATCCAGTCGATGAGGTTCTTGGCCGCCTGGCTTCTGGTCAGCGTTCCCGGCAGCGACTCCTTGAAGTTCTGGTGGAGCATGAGGTTGGCAAGCTCCGCGAGGTTGTCGTTCCAGAAGACCGCTATCCCGTGATTCGCGCGCGCCTTCGAGGCGGGGGCGGCGTAGAGGATCCGCCTGCGGCCGTCGGCTACGGCGGCCCGGCTGTTCGAAGGCCTGGGGCCGGAGGCCAGCTTCGCCCGATCCAGCCGGGAAAGCCAGCGCCCGGTGTCGAACAGGGGTTCGATCTTGTGGATGCCCAGGTAGGGGAAGGCGGGGTTGTTGACTGAGGGGTGCCTTCTCCCGTCGGGCATGAGGGCGAGTCCGTTGTCGCCGTCCCGGTCGTAGCAGCGGGAGACGTAGTCCCCGTACTCGTAGCAGCTGGGCGGGTTGTCCAGCTTGTGGCTCAGGCTGTTGAAGGTGACGACGAAGTCGCCCTTGTCCGCGTTGCCGTTCGCCGTGTCGAGGATGCCGTTATGGTCGTTGTCCTCGCGGAGGTTACCCCACTTGTCGAGGAAGAGGCCGAAGACGGAGCCCACCCACCTGAGCTGCTGGGAGGGCTTGTCGGGGTTGGTGTAGAGCGGGTAGTAGATGGTCTGGACCGACACGCCGCCGCCCATGATGGTGTCGATGGAGGCGGAGGACGCCGTGGAGGTCGAGATGGAGCGGGCTATCTCGCGGAAAACGGCGTCCAGCCTCCCGGGGAGCTCGGAGACGTTCAGGGGCTGGAAGTAGGTCTTCGGATTGCCGTCCTCGCCCTCCCACTCGCCCGGATCGGGCCTGCCGTTAAAGTTGTAGTCGGTAAAGCCGCCGTACTTCGCGGCGAGGTACAGGGGGTTGGGCAGGTAGTTGCCCGCCAGCGTCGCGTCGGGGCTGAAGTCGAAGGTCCTCCAGACCTTCTCCGTGACGGAGTCCGGCGTGCCCAGGGGATGGTGTATGGCATGCGCGTCCGTGAAGCAGTTGAGGCCGCTGTGGGCCGCGGAGTCTATGCCGTAGCCCTTGGGCCAGTTGCAGGAGGGCGGCGTCCCGAACTTGGGGATCGACCCGGAGGAGGAGGAGGTGCTGCGGGCGAGATCCATGTAAATGCCGTCGTGCGTGCTCCCGGCTATGGTGTAGCCGGTCATCATCTTCTTGTCGATGTGGATGACAACCTTCCACTGGCCGTTTATGAGTCCCGCCACGTCCTCCGGCTCGATTACGAAAGGCGTCCCGTCCCGCGGGTCCTCGAAGGTCCAGTACTTGCCGCCCCTGGCCTTCAGCGCCCCGGATATCCAGTCGGCCTTGTAGTAGGCCTTGTCGTTCTTGGGGCCCCCTGCCGGCTTCACGTCGGACATGTCGTAGAAGGCCTTGCCGGTCTTGGGGCTCTCGTGGTCGGAGAGGAGCTCGAAGACGTGCTCGACTATGATGTCGGCGTCCCAGTTCGAGCCGAAGTCCTGGTTGCTGTAGGCGATGGACTGGGCCTCGTAGTTGACCCTCACGGTCACGCTGTACGGGGTGCCCCTCGAGTCGGTCTTCCAGTCGAGCACGTAGTAGTTCATCACCTCGAGGAGGCGGTTGTAGTTGCTGTAGACGTCCGTGGCGCTCATGCCCACGGGCAGGATTTCTATCCTCCTCGCCGCCTTGCCGTCGGCCCCGAAGAGGGGGAAGTTCAAGGGCGGGAAGGTGGGCGTCAGGGTCACGGCGTATATGTCCAGCCCCTGTTCCAAGGAGCCGGGGGGGGAGAAGTCGTGGGTGTGCGCGAAATAGGCCACGGCCGAGGCGCTGTAGGTGCCTTCGAAGGAGGCGCGGTTGGGGCAGATGCCGTTAACCTGGGCGAGGGTCTTCAGTTCCTTGGGCGAGCAGTCCCCCCAGATGATCTGGTTGTTCATGTTGGCCGTTTTGCTCCAGACGTCCTGGAAGGCGGGGGCCTCCGCCCAGTAGTACTTCCTGCCGTTCCGGCTGAAGCCCTCGTAGTCGGTTATCGCCTGGAGGTAGAGGTCCATGTCGAAGGCGTCGGGGAGCCCGGCCGCCGCTGGGGACAGCGAGGTCAGCGGCTTCGCCTTGAGGCCCCCCGCTGAGTTTACCCCCTGGTCGCCGTCGAAGTCGGTTTCTGCCTCGGCGATGAGGACGATGATGGGCTTGGCGCATTCCGCCGCGGGGAGCGCCGGCACGGCAGACCAGCTGTCGTAGCTCACGAGAGCAAGGTTGGGGAAGCTGTCCCTTTCCTTCTTTTTGGGCACGAAGTCAGGGGTAGGCTGCACGGCCGACTGGGTGAGGCTGGCCTCGGTGAGCCTGTTGAAGTAGCGCACCCCCTCGTAGAGCAGCTCGCCCACGGGGTTGCCCCAGCTGGTGGCCGTCGTGTACGTGCCCCCGTAGGTGGGGCTTCCGGCTATTATGAGCCCGTCTACCGTGCCGATAACTCCGGTCCTGTAAAGGATGCCGGTCTGCATGTTCAGGGAGCTCGTGAGATTGTTCACGTGCGACCTTATGACTCCCCCCTTGCGCCGGGTGTACTCTCCTGGCCCGTCCTTGGCGTCGTAGCCCGAGCCCCTCTTGTCGAAGG
>JAIRZX010000330.1 GCA_031267005.1 Deltaproteobacteria bacterium | reverse complement strand
ATACCCGGCCTCGTCGGCCGCGGTGACGGCGGCCCTGACCTTCGTCTTCCCCAAGGACGCGATGCTCGCGCTCATAGGGGCTACCCCGGAACTCGCCTTCGCGACCATAGGCGCGCTGTCCGCCCGCCTCCAGCATTTCGCGGGCTTGCTCGCGGGTTCCTTGAAGGAACTCCTCCCCAGGCTCGCCAGCTACCTGCTGGAACTCCCCGAGGAGGGCGGCGTCTGCCGGCTCCCGATCAAGAAGTCGGAGCTCGCGAGGCATTTGGGCGTCACAGCGGAAAGCGTCTCCCGCGCCCTGGGCGAACTTAAGAGCGCCGGGATCGTGAGGGAGAAGGCCGCGGGCGCCCTGGTGCTGGACAGGAAGCTTCTCGGGGAGCGAGCCGAAGGCCTCTAGGCCCCCGGGCCGCCCCCCCAAGGCGGTCCTGGGCCCTCGCCGGGGCCCGGAAAGCCCGGCCGGCGAGGCCCAAGGAGCGGCACCTTGACCCGTAAGACGCGGAAGGACACGGCGGAGCCGGAAAGAGCCGAGGCCTCGGCCCGGCGCGGGACGCCCGGGCTCAGCCCCGGAGCGCGGCCGCGCCCCGTGGCCGGTCCGGATCGCCCTCCGCTGACGCCCGAAGGCCCCCGCGCCGCCGCGGCCCGCGCCCGCCTCGCCCTCGCGGCGTGCGCCCTCCTCGCCTGGGCGTTCCTCGCGCCGGGCTGCGTCCCCGCCTCCGGCGCCAGGACCGCCCAGGTCTCCTCCTCCTACGCCTACTCCCCCCGGCCGCGCCCGGGCCCCTACACCGGCCGGGCCATACCGGTCGTCCAATGCCCGCCCTGCCCCGGCTGCGACCCCTGCCCGGACTGCGCCCCCTGCCCGGACGCCCTGTCGTATCCCTCCTACCCGACCCCGGGGGCCTACCCCCCGCCCGGCTACCCCGCCTCCGGCGCGGGCGCAGCGGCCGTCTCCTACGGGCGGTCCCAAGCCGTACCGGCGGCGGCCTCCACGGCGGTCTCCGCCGCGGGGGCCAACGCGATGGCGCCGGCCAGCCGGAGCCGGCGGGCGCCAGTCGCGGCCTTCAAGCTGGACGGCGAGGATCTGTTCCTGCGCGGGAACTTCCTCGCCGCCGCGTCGCCGCTTATCGCGGCGTTCAAAAGGGGTGACCTCAGGGGGGCCTTCTACGCGCGGATCATCTACGATAACGGCCTGGACGGTCGGGCGCCGGACCGGGCGGCCGCCCGGAGGGCCTTGGACGTGATGGCGCTCCGCTACGAGGAAATAAGGACGCTCGCACGAAAGGCCCCGCCGGAACTGAGGCCGCTCTACCGGGCCGCCTTGGGGACGCTCCACTTGCGCGGAAGGGTCCCGGCGGGGGGCCGCAGCCTCTCCGAGGCGGCCGGCTGGCTCAAGGACGCGGCGGACGAGGGCTTCACCCCCGCCATGAACGCGCTCGCCGCGGCCGGTTGCGACCCCGCCCCGCCCCAGCATATCTGGGGGCTCATCGGCACGGGACCCTCGGACTGCTTCAAGTGGACCCGGAAGGCGGCAGAGGCCGGGGATTCCCTGGCGATGGCCAACCTTTCGGCCCTGTTCCGGACGGGCACGGGCACCGGGCGGGATCCCCTGATGGCCGTGGAGTGGGCCCGCCGGGCCGCGGCCCAGAGGCCGCCCTCGGCCAGGGGCCAAAACGACATGGGTGCCTTCCACGTGATAGGCGAGGCCGTGAGCAGGGACCCGAAGGAGGCCAGGAGGTGGTTCGGCATGGCCGCGAAGAGGTACCCGCTCGCCCGCGACAACATGAAGGGGGCGGGGAAAAGCGGCTTCGCGCCCGTCATGGAAAGGCAGATCGACTATTAGGGAACCCTCTCCGGGAATTCCGGGGAGCGCCCCCCCGGGGGCCGGGGGGCGGGCAAGGGAGCGCCCTGTCCCGGTCCTGGCGGGGAAAGGCGCCCCCGTGAACGGCGCGGGGCCGGGAAAGGCGTTCGGAAACGCGTTTTCAGGCCCCGCTTTTTCCGCGAAAGGCTCAAGCCACGGCCCCGGCCCAAGCAAGTTTGACGTCCGCGCAAAAGCCTTTTGGCCCGAGGAGGGGAATCGAGGCTTGAGGCGCCCCGCCCGCCGGGATAATCCGCCGTCCCGCGGCCGCTATCGGGAAGAAACGCAATAATGGTTCGCGGGCGACATCAAAAGCCGCATTACCGCGCAAAAAGCCGGGAACCGGGAGCAAAGTTTCTCCGTCTTTCTGCAGAAACTGGCCTTTCTATTCCTTTAAACCCGACGTGAACCTGAAGACTCTCGCTAAGGTCAATTCAGAGCGCCGCCAGCCTGATCTTGGGGCTGCCCCCGGGCATGCCCAAGATCCTCAAGCCGCTGCCGCCGCGCTTGCCCTTTCCCGCGCTTGCCCTTTCCGATGCTGCGTATCGCCTCCGTCCCGGCCGGCATCCGTCCCGAGGCCATGGGCTCCCCGGCGGCCATTTCAGCGCGCCGCTTGCCGTATGCGGCCTCCCCGCGCTCCGCTTGCCGTATGCGGCCTCCTTCGAGCAGACGGCCGCCAGGCAACCCAACGGACGCGGCCAAGTACCCGGCAGGAGCGGAGGCGGGCTTCCCGGCGGGGCCGCCGTCCTTCACGACGGGGAGTGACTCCTGCCCCTGCGCGGGCGGGCCGCCGGGCGCCGGGGCCTGAATGGGTCCCGTGTCGGCCTCCGGAGCCGTGCCGGGAACCGGCGGCGGCGGAATGGCGCCCGTCTCTTCTGCCGTCAGGCTGTCCCCGCAGGGGCCGCAGGCCCTGTCAGCCGAACCTTAAGCCGTCGCGCGCGCCCGGATGCCTCCCCCGCCCCGCCGACCAGGCGGGGGGGGGCCCGCAGAGCTTGCCTAAGCCCTCCTCCTTGGCGTGGAAGTCTCGGGAGGGCGTCCCGGCACCCCGCCCCCGGAGAGCGGGGAGTTATCGTTCAGGCCAGAAAGCCAGCTTCAGCCCGCACTAAGAAAATGCCGAAACGTCCCGTGAGCCCCCCCCTACCCGTTCCGGCCGCAGGGTCTTGCCGCCCCCTGCGGCGCCGGATCCGGCCGGGGCCGCCGGTCCGGTCGGCTTTCCCCCGTATCCCGGAGATCAGGAAGAAGCCGTTCCCGCAGGAGGCGGAAGCGGCCGGCGGCCTGGACACGCCGCAAGCGGAGGGGAACCCGGAGGGGCTTCGGGAGGTGCTCCGAAACCAGCTCGCGCCGACTTCCCCCGCTCAACGAGGGGAGGCCGGGGACTGGACCTTTCCGTCGAACTCGACCGCCGTCTCGCGCCCGTCCTTCTCGAAGAGGCAGGCAACGATATTCCTCTCCTCCCTGCCTATGGCGATCGACACCAGGACGGGCCT
>JAIRZX010000007.1 GCA_031267005.1 Deltaproteobacteria bacterium | reverse complement strand
CCCCAGGCCCTTTATGAGGGTCTCGTTCCCGGCCGCCCAGCCTATGCGCCAGCCGGTCATGTTGAAGGTCTTGGAGAGCGAGTGGAACTCGATGGCGCGGGCCTTGGCACCTGGGACCTCCAGGATGCTCGGGTGGGGCTTGGGCCTGGAGGTCATCTCCGAGTAGGCGGCGTCGGAGCAGGCTATAAGATCCCACTTGTCCGCGAAGGCCAGGAGCTCGTAGTAGAACTCCAGGGACGCGGCGGCCCCGGTCGGGTTGTTGGGGTAGTTGACCCAGACGGCCTTGGCCTTCCTGAGCGTCTCCTCGGGGATGGCCCTGAGGTCCGGGAGGAACCCGTTTTTCTCCAAGAGGGGCATGAAGGCGGCCTCGCCGCCCGCGAAGAGCGTCCCGCTCCTGTAGACCGGGTAGCTGGGCTCCGGGCACAGCACTACGTCCCCCGGGTTCACGAAGGCCAGCGGGAAGTTCGCTATGCCCTCCTTGGAGCCGATGAGCGAACAGACCTCCAGGTGGGGGACCAGATCGACGTTATGGCGCCTTTTGTACCAGTCTGCCACGACCTCCCTGAACGAGTTCATGCCGGAGTACACGGGGTACCTGTGGTTGGCGGGATCGGCCGCGGCCTTCGCGAGCTCGTCCACCACGAAGCGGGGCGTCGGGCGGTCCGGATCCCCCACCCCAAGGTCTATGACGTCTACGCCCCTGCTCTTGACCTCGTCGCGGACCCGGTCGAGCTCCTTGAAGAGGTAGGGGGGAAGGGCCTTGAGCCTTTCTGAGAATTCTATTGCCATATCTTGCTCCGTTGGGGCCTCAGGCCGGCCCGCCCGTGGGGCGGGGCCTGCCGGAACGGCGGGGTCGGTTTGGATGGGAGCGCCCCGGCGCCCTTCGCACGGGAATTCCGGAGACGGGCCTTGGGGCGCTGAAGGTAGGTGGCTATAGGATCGCCTAAATGGCTTCGATCCGGGAGGGGGGGGGACAGAGTGCTAGGACAGGGTACGATAGTAAAGGGCGGCCCGGCTCCAGGCGCCGCCTGGGGTTTCCGGGATTCCGGGCTGGGCGGTCCGGCCTGGGATCCGCCTGGAAAGCCGGGGCCCGAGAGCCGGGATTCGTAAACTGGGAGCCGGGTAGCCTGGAACCGGGAACCCGGAGCCGGGATTCGTAAGCTGGGAGCCGGGTAGCCTGGAACCGGGATCCGAAGGATGGAAGCCCGGGGTGCCGGGATCCGAGAACATGGAGCCTGAGAGCCGGGTTCCGAAGGACGGAAGCCCGGGGTGCCGGGATCCGAGGGACGGAAGCCCGTGAGCCGGGATCCGAGGGGCGGAAGCCCGTGAGCCGGGATCCGAGAGCATGGAGCCTTAAGAGCCGAGGAGCAGGGATCCAGAGAGCGGGCACGGCGGGCTTCAAACCCCCGCGCCTCTTGGCCTCGCAGCCGCGCTGGTTCATAGACTCCTGGCCCCGCTACGTCAGGGTCCGCGAATTCAGGCGAAAGTCCCCGGCGGCCTGCTGAACGCCCCCCGCCCTCCCGCGCTCCCCGCCGTTTCATGATCTCAGGATATCCGTCCTACCCGGCCTGGCTGGCCTACCTAGCCCAAAGGCCCGCCGCCGTCTCGCGGAGCTTGAACTTCTGGATCTTGCCGCTCGCGGTGAGCGGGAACTCCTTCACGGTCTCCACGTAGCGGGGGATCTTGTAGTTGGCGATGCGGTTGCGGAGGTACTTCCGGAGCTCGCGGGCGTCCACGGGGTCTTTCCCGTCGTGGACGATGACGAAGGCGCCCAGCTCCTCGCCGTGGAGGGTGGAGGGCACGGCCACTACGGCCACGTCCCTGACCTGGGGCATGCTCCGGACGGCCTCCTCGACCTCGCTGGGGTAGATGTTCTCCCCGGCGCGGATGATCATGTCCTTCCAGCGGCCGGTTATGACGAGGTACTGGTCGGGGTCGAACTTGCCCAGGTCCCCCGTGTGGATCCAGCCCTCCCCGTCCAGGATGGCCGCCGTCGCCTCGGGGAGGTTGTAGTAGCCGCGCATGTTCACGTAGCCGCGCACGGCCACCTCGCCTATCTCCCCCGGGGGGAGGGCCTCGCGGGTCTCGGGGTCGACTATCTTCAGCTCCACCCCCGGCATCGCCCGGCCCACGGTGGAGGTGCGCTTCTCCAGGGAGTCGCCGCCCTCGGTCTGGCTGACCACCGGGCTGGTCTCGGTCATGCCGTAGCAGATGGTTATGTCGCGCATGTTCATGCGCTCGATGGTCTCGCGCATGGTCTTTATGGGGCAGGGGGACCCGGCCATGATGCCGGTGCGCAGGCTGGAAAGGTCGAACTTCGAGAAGCTCTTCTGCTGGAGGAGGGTTATGAACATCGTGGGCACGCCGTAGAGCCCCGTGCAGCGCTCCTTCTCGACGTTCACCAGGATGTCGAAGGCGCTGTAGATGTCCAGTATGACCATGCAGGCGGCGTGGTTCAGGGCCGCCATGGCCCCCAGCACCAGCCCGAAGCAGTGGAAGAGCGGCACCGGGATGCAGATCCTGTCCTCGTGGGTGAAGCCCTGGCGGCGGCCTATCCAGTAGCCGTTGGTGACGATGTTCTGGTGGGTGAGCATGGCGCCCTTCGGGAACCCGGTGGTCCCGGAGGTGTACTGCATGTTGATGACGTCGTCCGCCTTCTGCTCGTCCGCTACCGCCCTGAAGGCGCCCTCCGGGTAGGCCTCCCCCCCCTTCAGGAGCTCGGAGTAGCTCCAGAAGCCTTGAGGCATGTTCTCCTCGGGGCCCAGGTAAAAGGCCTTTTTCAGGTGCGGGAGCGCCTTTGAGTCCAAGCCTCGCCTCCCGAACGTCGCTATCTCGGGGGCTATGTCCAAAAGCGCGTCCGTGTAGCTGAAGCCCCGGAAACCCGGGATCGTGAACACGTAGTGGCTCTCGGACTGGGTGAGGAGGTACTCTATCTCCGCGCGGCGGTAGTGGGTGTTGACCGTGACGAACACGGCGCCTATCTTCGCGCAGGCGTAGCATACAGTGAGCCACTCCGGCACGTTGGTGGCCCACATCGATATCCGGTCGCCGGGCGCTATCCCGGCGGCCAGCATGCCCCGGGCCAACAGATCCACTTCCGCGTTCAGGCTCGCCCAGGTGTACCGCCTCCCGGCGGCCGGGTAGACCATGGCGTCGGAATCGGGGTGCTCGCGGGCGTTCCCCTCCAGAACCTGGCCTATGGTCTTGTTTACTAGATGTCCCTGCATAAGACCCGTTTGTCTCTCCGTTTTGGTTTGAGGCGGGCGGCCTTCCCCATGGAGGGAGGGCCGGGAGCCGCCGCCCCGGGGGACTGCCGGTCCCGTAAGCCCGGCGGGCGGCCTTCCGGCCGCCCCAAAGGCGCACGGGGCAGCCTTGGATCTGGCTCCAAGGCAACCGTATCGCGTCTTTAAGGGCCGCGTATGGAACAGCGGTCCCACCCGCGCCCTCCGCCCGCTGGAGCGCGGGCGGCGCGAAGGCGCGGCGGGGGCGGCGGCGCGGCCCCGGGGCTTACGACCCCGGAGCCTGCGGTTAGGTGTCGCCGAAAGGCCCCGCAAGGGGCCCAGCGGCCCAGGGCCCTCTGAGGGGCCCGCCGCGCGGGCAAGATCCGGGATTGGAGCGGGCCGCCGGGTCCCCGACAAGGGCCGGCGGCTCCGGACGAAGCCCCGGCCCCGCCGGAAGGCGGGGAGGCTTGCCGAACGCCGAATGCCGATTCCCCCGGACGCCGGACCGGGAAGGACCGCCGCGTCCCTTGCGGGGACACGGGGCGAACCCTTAAAACGTCCCGTCCGCGAGGGTCAACAGGGCAAGAATTATAGCAAATGGCCCCGGTGTTGAGAAGCCTCGCCCGGACCAAGCCCGGGCCAAGGCCTGAAAGGCGCGGAAAGGGCCCCGAAGGCTTCCGGACGACCGAACGGGTGGCAAAGGCTGGCTTGGGAGCGGGCACGGAATGTCGGGCAGGGCTTCCGCGCGGTTGGGGGAGCCGTCCCAGGCCGATTCCGGAGCGGGGCCCACGCGGGCGGAAGCGGGCAGGAGAGACGGGACGCCCTGCGGAGGCATCCTAACCGCTTCATTCCCGCTTTCGCGGCGAGCTTCTCCGAAGCCCGGAGGAAGGGACCCGCCCGTGCGCGCCAAACTTCCTTGGACATCCCGAAGCCCCCGAACTAGCCTTGAAGCCACCAAAGCCGCCCCGAAGTCGCCGAAGCCAATCTTATGCTTCCGAAACCGCCCCCAAAACAGGGCGTCCAAGCCCGGCATAACAGCTGCCTTCCTCGCCGCCCCCGGCCCGGCGGCAGGTCCCCTCGGGAACCATCCCGCTTGGTGGCCGGCCCGTCCCAAGGACGGCTCCTGGCACCCTGGAAAGCCCCTCCACTATTATTGATGACGCCTCCGCAAAAAACCAGGTTTGACTCCACAGCTACCAAGTTAAACCTGGCAACTTCCCTGTAGGAGGGGATGAAGGTCTTAACCGCCAGCGACACATGCCACCAGTGAATGAGCTTCCCCGCCCCGGCGGAGGCCGTCTTCCGGGCGTCCCGGGGCCTGCCCGCCCCGGAGGAGGCCGCCTTCCAGGCGTCCCGGGGCTTCTCCGCCCAAGGGATCCCGCATTCCGGGTCTTCCGGGGCTTCCCGCCCCGGCGGCGGGCGAGTTCCGTCCGTCCCGGGGTTCGCCCGCACCGCCGGAGGCCGCCTTCCGGGCGCAACAGGGCTTCCCCGCCCCGGCAGGGACCGCCTTCCGGACGCTACGAGGCTTCCCCGTCCCGGCATGGGCCGCCACCTCCCCCTCCCGGCGTTGCTTGGCCTCCACCTCCGCCAACAGCAGCCCGTCCCGGCGGAACATCCGCCAACAGCAGCCCGTCCCGGCGGAACAGACCCCCGTCCTCCGGTAGCGGCAGCCCGCTCCGGCGGATCTCCGCCTCCCTGGCCGCCGCCAGCTCCTTCTTCCCCAGTTGCTTGTCCCGGAGGTGCTTGGCCAGCAGCTTATCGTAGAGGTTAGCCCGTCTGACGTTGATGGCTGCGATCCCGACATTGGCCTTAAAAACCATGATCTCCCGGCCCCCGTACCTCACCAGAGCACCAGGGCACGTCACCAGCTTGAACTTATGTACGCTTCCCTCCGCTCCCGTCCGGAAGTTATACCGAGAGGTGAAAGTGTCCCCCGCCTGCTCCTTACGACTTTCGGCGAGCCCAATATTCTTGCGGGTGTAGTTCAAGACAGCCGAGTTCGTCTGGAGCTTCACGGGGCAGTCTCCGTTCTTGGGGACCTGGAGCACACGGAGAGCCTAAACTCGGGTCGTAACTAGTGTCTAATCGCAGAAGTTCGCAGGGGTATTCCGGAGCTGGGACCCCTTCACGATCAACTTCTTCCAGCGGTATGGTATACCGGCTCTGTTGTGGACCTTCACGCACGCCATTATGG
>JAIRZX010000703.1 GCA_031267005.1 Deltaproteobacteria bacterium | reverse complement strand
GCCTTCCGCTCCATACCGGCTCCGCGGCCTCGGCTAACGCCGCCTTCCGCTCCATCCCGGCTCCGCGGCCTCGGCTAACGCCGCCTTCCGCTCCATACCGGCTCCGCGGCCTCGGCGCCCATCGCCCCACGCGCCGGACAAGCCGGTTCCGCGCCACCCCCGCCCGACGCGTTTACGCGCCTCGGCGCAACCCTCCCTTCCCAGGCCCGCCTAAGGCCCGCCGGGCGGAAGGCGCCTCGGCCCCCGCCGGGAGGGAGGCGCCTCGGCCCCGGGGGAGCCGCGGCCGGCCGCCGCGGGGACTTGAAGACCCGCGAAGGTTCCGGGGCCCTACTGGGGCCCGGAGTCCCCCTCCACCTTCCTCACGATGAGATCGTAGGTCCCGTCGCCGTTGTCCAAAAGCTTCAGGATCTTGTGGCCCTCCTCCTTGATGCTCCTGGGCACGTTGGCCAGGGCCTCGCCCTCGTTCAAGCGGATGGATATCTCCTCCCCGTCGTCAATCTCG
The DNA here is from genome assembly GCA_031267005.1 of Deltaproteobacteria bacterium. Classification (GTDB taxonomy): domain Bacteria; phylum Desulfobacterota; class Desulfarculia; order Adiutricales; family Adiutricaceae; genus JAIRZX01. The sequence continues at coordinate 5,076 of JAIRZX010000703.1, read as the reverse complement.
TCGATGGCCATCTTGGCCAGTACGAAGGTCATGGGGCACACCGACCCGGTGGTGTCCACCACGTACCTCTTGCCTTCACCCTTGGACGTCATCGCTCGCCTCCGTTGACCCGGCGGCTCAAGGCCTCCCAGCCGGTCCGGTCTATCGCGGCCCTGAAGCGCTCGCCCGGGCGGGCGTTCTCCGCGAAGAAGTCCACGGCCCGGTCGGCGGCGGCGAAGAGCTCGTCGCGGCCCGCCAGAAGCGGCATGAGGTCCCTCCCTATCCCTATCCTGTTCCCGAACGTGCCCCCGAAGTAGAGCCTGTAGCCGGGCGTCCCCTTCCAGGCGTCCGCGGGGCAGGAGGCGACGCAGCGCCCGCAGTTGTTGCACCTGGCCACGTCGAGCGCGACCGGCCCGTCCCCGCCCTTGAGCCCGAGGGCCCCTTCCCGGCAGGCCTTCACGCAGACGCCGCAGCCCGTGCAGGCCTCCTCGTCCAGCTCTACGAACATGCCGCCCTTCACGCCGAGGTCGTTCTCCTCGGCCTTCAGGCAGTTGTTCACGCAGCCGGTCACGCCGAACTTGAACTTGTGGGGGAGCTCGCGTCCGAAATAGCGCGCGGAAATTTCCTCGGCGAGCCCGGCGGAGTCTATGCAGGCCGACGGGCACACCGCGTCCCCCTGGCAGGCGGTTACCGTGCGCACCCTGGGGCCGCACACGCTCGCCAGCACCCCCCGCCCGGCCAGGAAGTCCTTGGCGGCGAGGGTGTCGCCCAGGTCCACGAAGGGTATCTCCACCCCCTGGCGCGAGGTCAGGTGGAGCCTTCCCGCGCCGAACCTGTCCGCGGCGTCGGCCATGGCCCTGGCCTGGTCCGAAGTGACGTTCCCGCCCACGACCTTCAGCCGGAACGAAAACTTGCCTTTCTGCTTCTGTCGCATGAAGCCGCCGTTTTTCAGCGCCTTGTAGTCCGTTTCCATGATGCTTTGCAAAGCCTCCCAGTTGCTCGCTCCCGCGGCCTCCCGGCCGGGGCCGGCCGTCCGGAAACGGCCCCGGGCCCGCTCGGCCCGGCGGCCCGCCGAATGGTTCGAAAGAAGCCCCAGCCGCGAAGGGTCCGCCCGTGGGCCGGCAGCCCCGGCCCCGGCTGCCTCGGCCCAGGCAACACGGAAGCCCGGCAGCCCCGGCCCCGGAAGCCCGGGACGGGGCCGGTCAAAGAGACCCTTCCGGATCCCGCCCGGTTCCGGAGCCCGCCCCCGCGGGTGGGGCCGGGACGCCCTCCCCTCCGGGGCCGGCCAACGGCCCGGTCAAGGCTATCCTGCGGTAGGCGTTGAAGTCAAGCCACCGAGCGGCCGGATCCGATCCCGCCCCGGAGGCCCCGCGGGTGAAGGCGTCCAGGAGCTCGGCCCACTCCGCGGCGGAGCCCACCTTCAAGCCGAAACCCCGCCCGTTCACGGCGGGGAACCCCTCCCACGAGTAGCCCGAAAGCGGGAGCACCTCGGCCACCCTGCCGTCCCTGATCTTCACCGCCGCGCGGTCGCGGAAGGCCACCACGTCGAAGGAGGGCGGGTACGAGAAGCTCCCGCCGGCCAAGGGGACCTCGTCGCCAGCGCCCCACAGGCGCGGGGCTGGCTCGCTAATCTCCACCCTCTGGTCCTCGAGGCTGTAGCTGTACTCGTCGAACACGGCGGCCCGGGCATGCGCACCGCCAGCGGCGAAGCCGCTGCAGACGTCCTTCGCCGACCCCAGCCCGGTTACTATCCCGCCGCCCGCCACGTCGTAGCCGTCCACCAGCACGAAGCGGCCGGTCGCCCTGTGGCGGGCGAAGAGATCCATCGCGACAGCCCTCTCCAGGAGGAAGGCGGCCTCGCACACCTCCCCGGCGCGGGCCCCACCCGAGGCCGCGGCGGGGGCCAGCGTGTCGGAATCGATAAGGCCGTAGATGCCGGTCACGACGCAGCCGCAGGAGTCAGTGGCCAGCTTGAGCCTGTAGCGCCGCCCCTTCGCCATGGGCTCGCGGCCCATCCAGAAGACCGAGGCCTTGAACGAGTCGGCGGCCTCGGGGGGATCGTCCGGGAGCGAGATGACCTCCCCGCGCCGGTTGAAGAACTCGTCCGCCAGGGTAATGCCCGCGGATTCCCCCGCCGAGGCCGACGCCCTGTTAGGGTCGGCGGGCCAGGACTCGACCGTGGCGCAGCGGGTCCTCCTGGCGCCGGGGCTTATGAGAAGCTCGTCGCCAGCCGCCAGGCGCCCGCTCTCGACCCTTCCGGCCACGATGCGGCGCCCGTCGAACTTGTAGACGTCCTGGATGGGGAGCCTCAGGCCCTCCTCGCGCGGCGGCTTCTCCAGCGCGTCCAAAGCCGCCGCGAGAGTGGGCCCGCCGAACCAGGGCATGAAGGGTGACGGCGAAAGGAAGTTCTCCCCCAGGATCGCCGACAGCGGCAGGAAGGGGCCCGCCTCGAGCCCCAGGTTCCACAGGTACGCAGAGAGTTCCTCCTTCACCCCGAGGAAGGCCCGCTCGGACCAGCCGGCTAGATCCATCTTGTTGACGAGCACGCCCACGCGGCCCACACCCAAAAGCGAGAGCATGTGCGCGTGGCGGCGGCTCTGCTCCTCGACCCCTCGGGACGCGTCAACCACCAGGAAGGCCGCCTCGGCGTCCGAGGCCCCGGAGATCATGTTCTTCAGGAACTCCTTGTGCCCGGGGGCGTCTATGATGAGGTAGTCCCTCTTTTCCGTCCTGAACTGGAGCCTGGTGGTGTCGATGGTGATGCCCTGGCTCCTCTCTTCCTCGAAGGCGTCGAGAAGGAAGGCGAACTCGAAGGGCTGGCCGGTCTCCCTGGATATCTCCCGGACCCGGTCCACGGCCCCCTGGGGGAGCGAGCCCGTGTCGTACAGGAGCCGCCCTATGACCGTGGACTTGCCGTGGTCCACGTGCCCGGTCACCACGAGAGAAAGCTTCTCCCGCGCGTCGGCGGCGGCGGTCTCGCCGCGCACCGGGGCGCCCCCCGCCGCCGGCGCGGCGTAACCCGGCCCCCCCTGCCCGTCCCGGGGCGTTATCCCGCTTTCCCTGTACCCCATAATCGCTGTCCCTTCCGGATCCCTTCCAGTTTTTCCCCGCCGTGTCAGGCGGCCTCAGCCCTTCCGGAGCCTCCCGCGGCCTCAGCCCTTCCGGAGCCTCCCGCGGCCTCAGCCCTTCCGGTGCCTCCCGCGGCCTCAGCCCTTCCGGTGCCTCCCGCGGCCTCAGCCCTTCCGGCTCCTCAGTCTGCCTCTGCGCTTCCGGAGCATCACATGTACCCGTCCTTCCTGAGCTTCTGCATGGCGTAGGCGTCCTCGCGGTCCTGGGCGCGGCCCGCCCGCTCGCTGACCTTGGTGTGGGCGAGCTCGTCCACTATCTCGGAAACCGTGGAGGCCAGGGAGGCCACCTTTCCGGTGCAGGGGGCGCAGCCCAGGCTGCGGTAGCGCTCGCCGTTCTTGGAGAAGTAGAGATCGATGACGGGTATGTTCTCGCGCTCGATGTAGCGCCAGACGTCTATCTCGTTCCATTCCAAAAGGGGATGCACCCTCACGTGCCTGCCCTTCGGGAAGTCGGTCTTGAACTGCCCCCAGAGCTCCGGGGGCTGGTTCGCGTAGTCCCAGCGGTCCTCCTCGCTCCTCTCGGAGAAGACCCGCTCCTTGGAGCGCGATCCCTCCTCGTCGCGCCTGACCCCCACTATCAGCCCCTCGAACCCGTACTTTTTGGTCATGTCGGCCAAGGCGTCCGTTTTGAGCGCCTTGCAGCACGCGAGCCTGCCCTGGCCGGGGCCCATGCCTTCGGCCAGCGCCCGCTCGTTCCGGTGGACTATCAGCTCCAGCCCTAGCTCGCATGCGACTTTGTCGCGGTAGCTAATCATCTCCGGGATCTTGTAGCTCGTGTCCACGTGAATGAAGGGGAACGGGGAGTGGCCGAAGAAGGCCTTCCTGGCGAGCCACGACAGGACCGTCGAGTCCTTCCCTATGGACCACAGGAGCCCCAGCTTGCCGAGGTTGCTCCTGGCCTCCCTCAGGATGTAGACGCTTTGGGCCTCCAGGGCCGAGAGATGGTTCATGGCTTGGTCGTCCTCCGGCGGCGGATTGCGGGCCGCGCGGCGCGCGCGGCTGGGGCCGGTCGCCCCCGCCGGCGGCCCCGAAACAAACGGACGGTAAAGGCCCCGGCGGCGGGCAGCGGGTATTCGAGGGGAGATGCCGGGAGGCCTCGCGGGAAGAAGCCGGGCGGCGGGGCCGGGAGGCCTCGCGGGAAGTAGCCGTGAAGCGGGGCCGGGAGCCCTCGCGGGAAGTAGCCGTGAAGCGGGGCCGGGAGCTCTCGCGGGAAGAAGCCGGGAGGCCTCGCGGGAAGGGGCCGCGTTGCGGGGGCCGGGGGCTAATAACCCCCCTCGCCCTCCGGCCAGCCTGGGAAGTCCAGGGGATCTTGGCCGGGACGCTCCAGCCGCCAGACCAGGCGGCCCCCTTCCCCGGCGCAGCTCAAAAGCCCGCCCAGCCCGCCCAGCGCGGGGGGGAGGGAAAGCTTCACGGCGCGGTTGGGGCAGGCCTTCAGGCACGACGCGCACCCCCAGCAGTCCTCTGGGTACAGGATCGAGGCGCGTTCGCCTTTCCCCGCCCGGATGAGCGTCCCCGGGCAGACGGCGGCGCAACGGCCGCAGGCGACGCACAGCCCGCTTTCGAAGACGACTGACATCAGGGCGCCCCCTTCCCGCCGTCGCCGCCGCCGCCGCCCTGGGCGTCCCCGGCCCCCGGAGGCCTGTCCAGGGGGCGGGCGAGCATCTCGGGAGGGTGCCGGGCCAGATCCTCGGGGGGGATAAGGGGCGGGTCCGGTATCCGGGAGTTCACGAAAAGCTCCTGTGAGGAATCGGTTCCGGGGCAGTCGGCGTACTCCCCGAAGCCCGGCCAGCGGGTCTCCCGCCTCTCGGCCAGGTGGGCCACGAGCAGGCGGGAGACCGCCAGGCGCTCCCTGAGCTCCCAGACTTTCGAGAGCCCCTTGGGCGAATCGGCCTTGAGTTCCCCCGAGAGCCGCCAGACGCTGACGAGCCTCCCCTCGGCCTCCTTCAGGCCGGCGCGGCCGTAGCGGTAG
>JAIRZX010000690.1 GCA_031267005.1 Deltaproteobacteria bacterium | reverse complement strand
TTACGGCGCGCCCGCCCGGCGCGGTTGAGTTTCGCCCCCCGTCCCGTCCGCCGCGCCTTGCGCAAACGGCTCTGGCGCCTGTTTCAGGCGCGGCTTCTCCGGAGGGGCCTGGCGGTTTTCTTCGTTCCAGAATCCGGGATGAAAAAAAAAATTCTGCTGAGGCCATTTGCCCCCTTGTCGAAAGCTGAGGAGTGATTATATAGTAGTTAATTACCGTTTTTTCTACAGGTAGTTGCCTCCGTCGTCGGTTGCGCGGCCCGGTCCCCCGGATTATCCGCAGAGCCCGGCCTTCCGCCACCGGCTTTCCGAGAAGCCCCGAAAGGGGCCGCCCCCCCTCCTTCCCCCGGTCCGGCCCGCCGTCCAGCCGGCCTTACGGCGCGCCCGCCCGGCGCGGGTGAGTTTCGCCCCCCGTCCAGCGCGCCCGGAGCAAACTGCTCGGGCGCCTGGTTTAGGTACCGCGGCCGGCGCGCGCCCGCGCCAGCCGCCGGAAACAGCCTGAAGGCCCCGAGGCCGGACGGCTTTCATTGAGGATTGACTTGAAGGGGATTCTTCCCCAGTACTATGTCCAGTCGATGCCTAACGGATTTTGATGGATGCTTTACGCCTTTCCGTTTCCCGTCCCCGCGCCGCCTTCCGGCGCCCCCGCGCTCCTATGCCGTGCGGGGGGGACTGTACATACCTTCCGGGAAAGCCCCCAAGGACGCCGGGGGCTCTCCCCCGGGACCTTTGCGGACGCCGGGAGGCTGCCGCTTCCGGTCGCGCCGGGGACGTCCCTCCAGGGCGCGGCCCCCGGCATGGGCCCTGACGCGGGCTTTACCGTCATGGACTGTCCGGCGGAGGGCTCGGCGCGTCCCGCAGGGAACGGGCGCGCCCTCCGGCGGGCCATGTTCCGGGCAGAAAGCGGCCCCGGCAGCAACCGGAGGCCGCCTTTCCACGCGCGGGAGGACATGCCTCGCCTGCCGTCCCCGCCGCTCCGGCTTCTTCCCGCCGGCGGCCCCGAGCCTTCAAGGCGCAGTCCGCCGCCCTGCCGCCGCCGAAGCAGTCGCGGGGGGCGGTTTACCGCCCGGCGTTCCGGCGCCCGGGAACTGGGCGGCCACGCCTTCGGCGGGGACGTCGGGTGCCTGCCGGGGACAACCGCGCCAGCTTGGGCGCCGGAGCCGTTCCGGGCACGGAGCCTTTCCCGGCCCGACGGCGGGGGAGGTTTTTCCCGCAAGCCTTTACGCGGGCGATCTTTCTTGTCGCCGGCGGCCGGAAGGAGCCCCCCGCCCTTCTCCCGGATTAAGTTTTCCCGGCCGCCGCCCGACTGACTGAGGCGGGCGTCCCCCAGCGGGCCGCGCCCGCCGTTTTCCCGTCCCGAAAAGGCGGGGTCCCCTTCAGGCGGAGCGCTCCGGCGCCCGCGCCGACTGGAGGCGCCCGCCAAGGGGCCTTCGATCCGTCCAAGGCCTTCCCGAACCCCCGGGCGCCGGAGGGCCCTGCCTCGCCCGAGGCTTTCCAGGCTTGTCTCCCAGCCTTACGGTTTTCATATGATACCCCCCAGATTTCAGATTGACGCCCGAAGCCGCCTTCCCGCGGCGCGCCGCGAAACCGGCGGCCCGCAGCAGGCACAGCCGTCCGTCCCGCCGCCCGAGCGCGGGCTTTCCGGCGGCGGGACTATTTCCTTCATTCTTACCTTAGGAGCTTGAAGCATGTTCGTTCTTATCTCAAGGCCCCCCGAGGGCTCGAACGAAACCGTTTTCCAGTCCGGCGAGGCCTTGGCCGTCAGGCCCGCCGGTGGCGCCGAGTCCCCGGGCGGGGCGATCCCTTCGGGATCCGAGGATTCCGCCTGCATGACAAATGAAACGGAAAACCCGCTGCCCGGCGTTCCCGGCCGGGCCCCCGAGGACGCTGGCGCGGCCGCCGCGGGCGGGGCCCCGCTTTCCGCGCCCGGGCCCAAGCCAGCCCTCGACCGCGACGGCGACCGCGAGCCGAAGTGCTTCGGCATCCCGGTGGGGAAACGACGGGCGAAGGCGCCCCGACGCCTCGTCACCCGCCACCCCGCCGCCGGGAGGGCGGCTGGAAGGCTCCAGTGCCTCCACTTCGTGAAGCTCGGAAGCGGCCGCGGCGCCTTGATAGCCACGGACCCCTCCGCCTTTACCGCCGGGGTCGTCGCGCTGCCCGACGGCAGGCCCACCGTGAAGGGCACCCGGAAAGGCTTGAAGAAATGGAGGGAGTTTAGCGAGGTTTCCCGTACCGCCGTCACGGGGATGCTCGGCCGCTCCCTCAAGGGGGGCGGCATGAGGGAAGTGCGCAGCTCCGAAAGGCGCGCCTTCCACGACGGGATCGTGACCAAGGGCCTCGGGAACGCCGACTTCGCCTCGAGGCTCGCGGCGGGGGAGACCGTGGAGCTCGCCCGGCCCGGGAAGGGCAGGCCCAGGACGCTCGCGTTCCTCTGCCCGGGCTACGGGACGGGGCGCCTGGAGGAGTTCGTCGAGGCGGAAAAGGAAATGGAGAGGCTCGCAGGGTCCGGCTCCGGTCCCCTCACCATAAGAGCCGCCGCGAGGCAGATCGAGGCGGAGACCGGCATCAAGAGGCTTGAGGACTTCTTCGTCAGGGAGGAGGGCCCGGACGGCGCCGTCCGCTGGATCCCGGGCGGCCGGGCCCGGGAGCTCCGGTACATGGCGCTGGACGTGTGCGTCTTCACCTCGTGCTCGCCCGCCGGCTTCCTACCGGCCTCGCGGGCGGGCGACATGTTCGCGAGCTACCTCGAGCTCCGCGATCTGGCGAAGGCATTCACCGGCGGGACGGACGAGCTCGCGGACTGGTTCAGCGACGCCGGTCCCCGGGAGGACCCTCCGGAGCCGGAACTCCCCGAGAAGTTATGGCGGGCATGGACGGCCGGGCTCGACGGCTCCGCCCACGCCGAGGCGCCCGCCGTCTCCGAGGTGGTTGCCCTCGCCGGGGAGGCCGTCCCGGCCGAGGCTCCTGCAGCCGACGGGGAGATGAGCCCCGCCGAGGCGTCCGCCGTCTCCCAGGGGGTTCGCCTCGCCGACGAGTCCGACCCCGCTGAGGCGCCCGCCGCCAGCGAGGGGATGAGCCTCGCCGTGGAGGCCGCCCCTGCCGAGGCACCCGTTGCCTCCGAGGGGGTGAGCCACGCCGATGAGGCCGCTGCCACCGATGGTGTGGGCCTCGCCCCGGAGGCCGCTCCCGCCGAGGGGGCGGGCCTCGCTGCGGAGGCCGCTCCCGCCGATGGTGTGGGCCTCGCCCCGGAGGCCGCCCCCGCCGAGGGGGCGGGCCTCGCCGCAGAGGCCGCTACCGCCGATGAGGCCGCTCCCGCCGATGGTGTGGGCCTCGCCCCGGAGGCCGCTGCCACCGATGGGGTGGGCCTCGCCCCGGAGGCCGCTCCCGCCGAGGGGGCGGGCCTCGCTGCGGAGGCCGCTCCCGCCGATGGGGT
>JAIRZX010000653.1 GCA_031267005.1 Deltaproteobacteria bacterium | reverse complement strand
TTCGTGACTTTCCAGCCTTTTCGTGACTTTCCAGCCTTTTCGTGACTTTCCAGCCTTTTCGTGACTTTCCAGCCTTTTCGTGACTTTCCAGCCTCTTCGTGACTTTCCAGCCTTTTCGTGACTTTCCAGCCTCTTCTGGCTTTTAAGACTTTTAAGGCTTTTATGGCCTTTCCGAGCCTTTTGGGACTTTCGGGGCCTTTTCGAGCATTTTGGATCTTTTCGAACCCTTTTGGTCCTTGGGACCTTTAGGGCCTTTTGAACCTTTTCGAGCCTTTTGGGCCATTTTGGGGCTTTATAGGCACCGGGCTGTGCCGCCCCGTCCCCGGCAAAACAAGCCGCCGCCTCGGCGGCCCGACCTCAACTGGTCCTGCGCGGGGGGAAAGCGCATGTCTGTTCGTTTGTCGGGCGGGTTCACGCCCGAATCCGGTGTCAAACGGCTTCGAGCGCGGTCCCGGCGGCCGCGGCCCCCTGAATACGGTTCTGAATATCCCGGACGGGCAAGACGCGTCGAACCGGGCATGCCGAACCTTGGGCTTAAAGCGATCCCGAACCGGGGATCCTGGCGGATCTCCGCGCCCCGGCATTTTCCCGGCGGCTTGCCGTATCCGGCAGCCCGCCAAGCTCAGGCGCAACGAGCCTTAAAAGGGAAACGTCGGCGGGGGTCCCCCCCGAGCGCCCAGGACAGGGCTGACGCCGGCCCGAATCGGTAGCCTTTCAGCCCTCAAGCGGCGGCCACGGGCCGGGAAGAGGTGCCCCCAGGCGTCTTTTTGATTCTACCAAGCAGCTTGAAGCAAATCAATTGCGTTTAGGGCGATTTCGCCCTCCCCCGCCAGATATTGCGTTCAGCTGACTTGCGGAATGCCATAAATTGAGCTTTTGCCGCTGACCGCCCAGAAGCTTGATTCGGGACAATTCCGCAGAAAATGGACCTGGTTATGCCTCCGGACGGTGAAAACCGGCTTTCCAACAGGCTGCCTGCCAAGAGGGGGTTTAGGCAGAGCCTCCAAAAGCCCGCCGTTAGAGTTAAGTGATATAACGTGTCCTTTCTCGGGGTTGTCCGGTCAGCCCGCCCCGGCCTCCAGTCCATGCCCTTCGCCCGGCCTGAATGCCCACCCGCCCGGCCATGCCCTCTGCGCGGACCGGCCGCCCCAGCCGCATGGCCGAGTCCCGAGAGCGGCCTTCCCGACCCGGCGCCAGGGCAGGCCTCCCGCAGACCGATGCCGCCCAGCCCAGCCCAGCCGAAAAGGAAAACCCCACTAATTCGCCTGTCCGACCCGCGCCCGCCGTTGGGGAGTGGGAGGGGGTAGCCCGGAGAGGGCGTCTAGCAAAGCAACGGAACGCTCCTTGCCCGGGTGCAGCTCGTGTGATATCATTTTTGAAGACATCTTCGCTAAGCACATCACAATCGGATTATGGCTTCCCTGACGGATCTCACGCGTCCTAACCGGAAAGGCGGCAATCCAGAAATCATGAAGAACGTCATCGCGCTTATCATGGCCGGAGGAAAAGGCGAGAGGCTCATGCCGCTCACCCAGTCCCGCTCCAAGCCCTCCATCCCCTTCGGGGGGATATACCTCCTGGCGGATCTCACCCTCTCCAACTGCATCAACTCCGAGGTCTACAAGATCCTAGTGTTGCCGCAGTACAAGAGCCAGACCCTCATCCAGCACCTCGAGACGGGCTGGAACTTCTTCTCCCCGAGCCTGGGCCACTTCATGAGGATAGTGCCCCCCCAGATGATGAAGGGGGACAAATGGTACCAGGGGACCGCGGACTCCATCCGGCAGAACCTCGAGATGATCGAGGCCGAGAAGCCCTCCCACCTCCTCATCCTTTCGGCGGACCACGTCTACAAGATGGACTACGCCCGCTTCAAGCGCTACCACGAGGCCCAGAACGCGGACGTGACCCTGGCCGTAATCGAGACTTCCAAGGACCAGGCCAAGGAGTACGGGGTCCTCCAGGTGGACGGGGACTTCCGGGTGACGGGCTTCCAGGAGAAGCCCAAGAACCCCGCCACCATACCCGGCAATCCGGACCAGTGCCTGGCCTCCATGGGCATCTACCTCTTCTCGGCCGAAGTGCTCATAGATCTCTTGAAGACCGACGAGAAGCCGGACTTCGGGAAGGACATCCTGCCGCAGATCCTGGCCACCCACAAGGTTTTCGCCTACCCGTACAGGCGCGAGAACAAGATAGAGGAGGTGGTCTTCTTCACCGACTCCGAAGGCTCCAGGGCGGCCGCCCCCGTCGAGGTGGGCCCGGACTCCGGCTATTGGCGCGACGTGGGGAACCTCGACGCCTACTGGAACGCCAACATGGATCTGACGGGGCTTACCCCCTTCTTCAACCTCTACGGGGTGCGCTGGCCCATCCGCACCACCCCGCGCCAGTTCGCGCCGGTGAAGACCCTCTCCGTCCAGGACCAGGGGGGAGGCCTCCTGCACGGCATCGCCCAGGACTCGCTGGTGTCCCACGGCTCGGTGATAGGCGGCGGCACGGTCCGCAACAGCATCCTCTCCTACAACGTTAACGTGCACCGCGGGGCCGAGGTGGACGAGTCGGTGATAATGGAGAACGTCGACATCGGTCGCTTCTGCAAGATCAAGAAGGCCATCATCTCCGACGATGCCAAGATCCCCGCCCGCACGGAGATTGGCTACAACCCCAAGGACGACCGCAAGCGCTTCGCGGTCACCCCGCGCGGCATAGTGGTGGCGACGAAGAAGGATTTCGAGTAGGATTACCTCCCGAGAAGGACACTGCGCCAAACCCGCCGCGCCCCTGAGCCCCCCCGAGGCGCATCGCAAGAGGCGGGGGCCAGCCTTAAGCCAGACTGAAGGCCCCTCAGGCCCGTTCCCGGACGCGACGAGCGGCCGGGACCCAAGGCCTGCGGGGCTTTCCATCCTGAAAAGGAGGTCCGCCCCCCCCGGCGCCACGCTAAAAATGACACGCCCAACCCGAAAGAACGTAGCGCCCGGGACCTGCCTCGCCGCCCCGGCGGCCCTTGCGGCGCTCCTCCTCCTGGCCGTCTTGGACCCGGCTGTGGCCGCGGCCCAGGAAGCCCCCTCCCCCCCCCCCGCCGATCCCGCGCCCGCCGCGCAGGGCTCTCCCGCCTCTCCCGACCCTTCCGCCCCGGCCTCCGCCGCCCCTCCGGACGGCCAAGGCGCGGCTTCCCCGGCGCCCGCCGAGACCCCGCAGGCGGGGGGCGGGCCGCAGGCCGGATCCCCCTCGGCCGAAGGGCCCCCCCCTCCGGCGGCTACCGGTCCCGAGTGGCTGGAATTCTGCCGCAAGGCGGGCACCGTGGCCCGTTCGTGCGCCGTGTCCCAACACGGCGGGGACGTGAACTACAAAGACGCGGACGGAATGACGGTGCTCATGGCCGCGGCAGCCGCGAACCCTGACCCCGGGGTGATATCGGTGCTTATCCGGAACGGGGCGGACCGCAACGCCACGGAACCGAAGTTCGGGTTTAACGCCCTCATGTTCGCCGCCGCCTTCAACCCCCAGCCCCTCACCGCCGAGGCGCTCATGAATTTCGGGCTGCCCCCCGACTCCAGGGACTCCAACGGCGGGAGCGCCTTGAGCCTGGCATCCTCCTACAACGCCAACCCGGCGGTGGCCAAGACCCTCCTGGACGCGGGAGCCCCGCCCGACTCCCAGGACAAGGACGGCATGACGCCCATGGCCCAGGCCGCGAGATTCGCGGCCGCGCCAGCCGTGATACCCCTGCTGGCAAAGGCCGGGGCCAAAGTGGACCTTCCCAACGCGTCGGGAGACACCCCCCTCATGCTGGCCGCCCACTATAACCCGAACCCCGAGGTCGCCTCGGCGCTCCTCAAGGCCGGGGCGTCTCTGGAGGCCAAAAACGGACGTGGCGAGACGGCCCTCATGGCCGCCTGCCAGAACCCCAACCCGGAAGTAATATCGACCCTGCTCCGCGCCGGGGCCGCCTGGAACGTGAAAGACTCGGCGGACACCTCGGCGCTTTTCACCGCGTCCTTCTCCAACCCCAACCCCTCCGTCATAGGGGAGCTCTTAAAGCTCGGCGCGGACGTGAACTCCACCAACAAGGGGGGGCTCACGCCTCTCATGGCCGCCGCCGGAAACCCCTTCCCGCAAGTCGCCCGTTACCTGATCATACAGGGCGCCGACCCCAACGCGGTGGACGGCGAGGGAAGGACGGCCTTGATGCTCGCGGCCTGGCTGAACCCCGAGCCCAGGGTGCTCCTGACGCTCCTTGGGGCCGGTTCCGACCCCTTCCAGAAGGACTCCCGCGGCAGGGACGCCCTTGCCGCCGCCATGGAGAACCCCGTCCCGGACGCGGCCCGCATAATATCGGAATGGCGCGACCGGATCTCCGGCAAGACCTCCGGCACTGGGGCCACGCCTCCGCCCGCGTCCGGCGCGGTGGAGCTCCCGCCTCCCAGCGACGCCCCTCCCGCCCCTTGAGCCCTTGACCCCTGAAGCCCCAGGCCCCCGAGGTTTTACGGGCAGGCCCTAAACCCTCAAACCCCGCTCCCGGATCAGCCGGGAGCGGGGTTTTGTTTTTCCGTCCTCAGCCCCGCGCGGCCTCGTCCGACGCCGATTCAAGCGAAAACCGGCCCTGGCCCGGCAGTCTTCCGGTAAGTTCCGGAAAGGCAAGGCATTACGGCTTGCCGGAAGGGGAAAACATGCGCCGAGGCATTTGCGAACGTCCGTTGAGTCATTTGAGTCGCGTTCTTTTCAGACAGTTATTTTGCTAACGGCACCGAGTTCGCGCAAACCGTGCTTCCGGAAAGGGCATGCCCGTGCTTCCGGATAGGGCATGCCTGGTCGCGGACTGTCACACCAGGGAGCGGTTTGAGGCATTGTCGCTACCCAGCCGCAAAAAAAATTTTTCGTCAAGGGGAAACGAAATCAACCGTTGGGATTATCCCGGTTAAAAATACTCCCGTCAAATAATTCGCGATATGCAAACTATTTCAATGCCATATGTTATCCAACAAATCATGATATTATTTTTGCCAATCATGAAGCACATCATTATTTGGAGGATTTGTCATTAACAACTACTTTCCCATTAACTCTTCATATATTTTGTAATCCAAGGCAATTACTCATCGGCGATACATAAAATTTTTAGATTGGCATTTGAGTTGCCAAACAGACGAACTATTTCGCCACAGTTTCAACAGGGCTGCGGCGACGTTCAAAACGACGCCAAACGGCTGTCTGATGCATTTCCAGGATTATGAGGTTACGGGGAGGCGTGAACTCAGTCTCGCCGGAAAAACCTTGTCCGGCTGTGAAGTTATGAGGCGCCCCCCATTGTTTGGAGTGAATTTGGCTTAAAATTAGCAAAACTCGAACCA
>JAIRZX010000739.1 GCA_031267005.1 Deltaproteobacteria bacterium | reverse complement strand
GGCTGGAAAAAGGAGAGCCATTCTTATGTCCATCAAAGACGTGTACCAGGCAATAGTGGATTTCGACGACGACGCGATCGCCGGGCTCGTGGAGAAGGAGATCAAGGCCGGGACCCCCGCGCAGAAGATCCTCGACGAGGGCCTCATCGCCGCCATGGACTACGTCGGCAAGCTCTTCTCCGAGGGCGAGCTGTTCGTGCCCGAGATGCTGATGGCCGCCACCGCCATGAAGGCCGGCCTCGCCGTCCTGAAGCCCGTCCTGGCGAAGGCCGGCAGCAGCACCATCGGCGTCTGCGTCATCGGCACCGTGAAGGGCGACCTCCACGACATCGGCAAGAACCTCGTCGGCATGATGCTCGAGGGCGGCGGCTTCGAGGTCTACGACCTCGGCTCCGACGTCGAGCCCGCGAAGTTCGTCGAGGCGGCCAAGGACAAGAAGGCCCAGATCGTCGGCCTCTCCGCGCTCCTGACGACGACCATGCCGTACATGGAGGAGACCGTGGCCGCGCTGAAGGAGGCCGGGCTGTCCGCCAAGGTCATCATCGGCGGCGCCCCCGTGACCCCCGCCTACGCGGAGAAGATCGGCGCGGCCGGCTACTCCGACGACGCCCCCGGCGCCGTGGAGCTCGCCCGCAGCCTCGTGAAGTAGCTTTCGCCCTTCACGCCAAGGGGTTTTCCTGGGCGGCCGCCCCAGCGGCCGGCCGCCCGATACCCCGCATGACCGGAACGCCGCCGCCCGGTTGACTTTAGCCCGGCTTCAAATACACTCCAAAACGGTACGTTTTCCTGTGTAGGCCTATGATTATCGGCGGCAATGATAATTGTAGGCCTACATGCAAATTTCTACCCCCAAGCCCGCCTGACCCTGCGGGCCGCGCCGCGCCTCAGGGCCGCGTCGGCCCGCAGGGAGCCCCGCCCTCCGGTACGGAGGGGTCCGAGGGCCGGGCCCGGGGAACCCCGGCGCGGCCCGAGCCCGCCGGAAGCCGCCGCAGCGGTGAGTTCAAAAGCCTTTTGCATTTCCCGGCCTTTTGATCTATAATTTCCAACAATTGAAGAAACCTCCGAAAAGCCGGCTCCCCCCCGGACCTTAAGGTTCCGAAATAGACCGCCTGGCGCCTTCCTCACGGGCGGCAGTGGTCCCAATGCGTCCGGAAGCCGGCTTTGATCCCCAGATTTCAGTCCGGTTTTTTTTTGCCTCCGGCCCTTCCACTCGCGGCCTGAGGCTTTCCCGCCCAGGCGGGGCCATTGAAACCACCCTCCCCGGACGGCGGCGCGCCGCCGGGGTTTCCCAGAGACCGCCCCTGCGGCGGGGCCGGAATCCAGGCCAACCCAACTCCGCCTTCCGAGGCGAAAATTCAAGGTGAACATCGATGATTATCGTAGGTGAGTTGATAAACGCCAGTCGCAAGAAGATCAAGGAGGCCATCGACAAGGCCGACGCCGACGCCATCAAGGAAATAGCCTCCAACCAGGTCAAGGCGGGCGCTGACTACGTCGACGTCAACGCGGGCGTGTACGTGGGCGAGGAGCCGGAGAAGCTGGTGTGGCTGGTCAAGACGGTCCAGTCCGTGGTCGAGAAGCCTCTGGCCCTCGACAGCCCCGACCCCAAGGCCATCGAGGCGGCCATGGCGGCCCACAACAACGAGTGGGGCCAGCCGATGCTGAACTCCATCTCGATGGAAAAGGACCGCTGGGCGAAGCTCTCCGCCGTCATCGCCAACACCCAGATGAAGGTCGTCTCCCTCTGCATGAGCGACGCCGGCATGCCCACCACCGCCGTAGACCGCGTGAAGATAGCGGGCGACCTGGTCGAGGGCCTGACCAAGCTGAACATCCCCCTGGACAACATCTACATCGACCCCCTGGTCCAGCCGGTCGGCACCGACTACACCTTCGGCATCGAGTTCCTGAAGGCCGTGACCGAGATTAAGAGCAAGTTCGCGGGCGTCCACATCATGTGCGGCCTCTCGAACATCAGCTTCGGGCTCCCCGAGCGCAAGTTCCTGAACCGCATCTTCATGGGCCAGGCGGTCATAGCGGGCCTCGACGGCGCCATCATCGACCCGCTGGACGCCCCCATGATGGGGACCATCGCCGGCGCGACCGCGCTGGCCGGCAAGGACAAGGGTTGCCGCGGCTACCTGAAGGCCTTCCGCGGCGGGCTCGTCAAGGCCTAGCCTTCACTCTTTTCCCCTCTTTATCCCCGCTTTTCCCCTATCCCAGGAAAGCCCCGCCGCCCCCAGCGGCGGGGTTTTTCATTGTCCGGGGCGCTTCCCCCGCGTCCCCTCCACCCCCCCGCGCCAATCACCTAACCCTCCCAGCTCCCTCCCCTTCCCGTCTCCAAGCCCGTATCCGTCCCCGTAACCCCAGCAATCCCGGAGGCCATTTTCAAACCAATGGGATCCCTCCCGTTGAACCTCCCCCTGCGGCCTCGCTCCGCCCCGTCCCTGCCCCGGCAGCGAACGCCGTCATCCCCTAAACGCCCAACGCGGCCCTCTCCGCCTTTCCTTTCCCTTCTTTTCCGGGTACCCCCCCCCATCCTTCCCTGACGTCCTTGGCTCCTTCCGGACCTTTCCGCCTGGCTTTTCCTGCTGGCTTTAACTTCCCAGACTGGCCTCCCCCACCCCGCCTCCCGGGCTTTCCGCATCGCTGTTCCCTTAACTCCCGGCAACGGCAGCCGTCGGCGCCTTGCGTATACGACGCGTCAAGGCTTCTCAAGGCGCCTTTCCCTTCCTCTTCCCGACTGGCTTCGGACAGCCCTCCTGAGGGCTTCCGGCGGCTTTCCCGGGAACCTTTTTAGCGCTATTATGCGTGAAGGCGCGGCGGCTTTGCCTTGCCGGGCCAAGAGCTCTTCCCGGAAGCTCGACGGCTTTCCCTTGGCCATGCTGCCCGACCAGGACCGTGCGCCGCACCATGCCGAGAGCTTTCTTGATTTCCGAAAAGCCCTCCCGCTCGCAGTAAAAAAGCCGTCCGAGCCGGCGCGGGCCCTTCCCGGACGCCCGCGTCCCTCGCTCCAAAGCCTCCGCAAGCGCTAAGCCCGCCTTTCGCGGCGAGGGCTGCGGCAAGCGCCGGCCTCAGGCTCCTCGCGTTCTCAGCCGCCGCTCGCCTTTCCGAACGCTTGCGCCGCTTTCCGCGGGTTCCGCGCCCGCCCCAGCCAGGGTTCCCATGCGCGATGTAGTCATTGTCACCCGCGACACCCAGGAGTGCCTGGAACTCGCGGAATGGACCGTAAAGTTCCTGGAAGCGTTCCCTCCCGAGGCTTTCAGGCCTGTCCTGGACAAAAGCAGCCCCCGCGGCCCGGTCGGCCCCGTTCCCGAAGGAGTGTTTCCCGCCCTGGTCATATCCCTCGGCGGGGACGGCACCCTGCTCCAGGCAGCCAGGCGCTGGGGGCTCTCCGGAACCCCTATTTTGGGGGTCAACATGGGCACCTTGGGCTTCATGGCCGAGGCCGATCCCCACCTCTACGAGGATCTCCTTGTCCCAGCCCTCAAAGGCGAGGCATCCCTGGACGAACGGAGCCTTCTGGACGTCTCCGTCATACGGGGAGGGGAGCGGGTCTTCCATTCAACGGCCTTAAACGACGCCGTGATCGACAAGGGGGCCCCCGCGAGGATCTTGAACCTCCGGCTTTCCGTTGACGGCTCCCGCATCTGGGGCTACCGCGCCGACGGGCTCATCCTTTCCACCCCTACGGGCTCCACCGCCTACAACCTCTCGGCGGGGGGGCCGGTGGTGCACCCCTCGCTCCCGGCCTTCGTCCTCACCCCCATTTGCCCCTTCACGCTGTCGTCGCGCTCTCTCGTACTGTCCTTGGACTCCACGATAGAGGTCAGCATAGACTGGTCCGCCCCTTCCATCTTCCTCACCGTGGACGGCCAGGCGGCCTTCCAGCTCGCCGCGGGAGACCGCGTGGCGGCGACTAAGTCAGCCTCGGTAGTGAAGCTGGTGAAAAACCCCCACCGGGAGTACCTGGACACCTTGCAGCTTAAGCTGGGGCTGTTCCAAAAGGACCGCTAACTGGGGGGGAATGCCTTCCTCTGGTAACAGGGCCTATCCGCGTCCGCGAATTACGCCCGGGGCGCCGTTCCCGTCGGCGCCTGGCCTCCCTTTCTCGTCCGTGTCCGGACCTCTGGCATGGGACCCATGGCGATCCGGGGCATCCGTCTGCCTCCAGCCGTTCGCCGCCAGCGCCGGATGCGGATTTCCCTTTCGGCCTAAGCCCCGCCGTACGTCTGGTTCATTCCCGCCATTATTTTTCTTAAGGCATTGCCGTCCTGCCCCCCACCCGAACGCTAAGGGGGCCGGGCGGTTTTTTACGGCATCCCGGCACTCCCCCGGCCTCATGGGCCTCGGCTCGCGCGCGGCCCCGTCACGAGCGTGGAAGGCATACCATACGCCATGCCGCCTTCGGCCCGGCTGTCCCCCCTGCGGATTCCAGCCAAGCCTTCCGGCTACCGGCCCTCCTCCCCGGACGGGTCCGAAGGCCGGATGACCCAGCGGCGCCTCCCGCTCCCGGCGCCACCCGGCAGCCCTTCCAGCCCTCCGGGGTTTCCGCGTCCGCCCGACGCGGGTTTTCCCTTCCCCTGCCTCCCGTACCCGCCCGGTTCGGGGCGTAGCCCGCCCGGACGACCCCAACGGCCGCCATCCCGACTTTTTCCGCGCGGGGCCGCCGGGGCGGACGCAGACGCCTAGGGCGCCTCCGCGAGGCTCTTGAAGCTCCCGCTCTCCGCGCATGGCTCCCGCGCCAGCAACCGCCCTGGATATTTCGCTGTCGCGGCGGCCATCCCCCGACGGGCCCGCTCCGGCCGGTTCGCGGCGGCGCGCCCGGCAGCCGGGGCCCTCGCGCGCGGCAACAGCTACAGGGTTCCAGAGGAAGCGGCGCAGCCGGGTTCCTGGGAAAGCGCGGCTCCATCAGGCCCGTCTCGGACCGGGCCCCGGAAGTCCGGGAAGCCCCGGACCCGGATCGGCCGTAAGCCGTGCAGGGAAATACCTTCCGCCAGGCTCTCCCCCCTCGGTCGCTCCGTCGCGAGCGCCTCGCCGCCGGCCGCCGGCCGCGCGTCCAAGCCCCTGCCCGGAACGCCTGAAGGCTGACCCCACCCAAGCTAACCCGAGCCGGGAACCAGTTTTCTCCGGAACGTCAGAGGCGTTTCGCTGCCCCGGCCCGCCGGGCCCCTGCCCCGACCAGCCGGACATGCCGGGACCGCGAGATTCCCTCCCGGACGCTCCGGGACGCCCGTCTGCCTCCCTCAGCCCGAGGGCCAGCCCGGTCCGGGCGAGCGGTTACCCATCTGTCGCCGCCGTCCCGCATGACACGAAGGTCCCCGGGGAATAACGCGGCTTTTCCCGTTCCCGCCAGGCCCCCCGGCCGACTCCTGCCCGCAGCCTTCCCAGTTCAAGGTCCGCTCCGGTTCCTCCCCCGTCCCGCGCCCTTTCGGCGGGGAAGGCGGCGGCCGTTACCCGATAGGAGCGGGGCATAAAAAAAGCCCGCCGAGCGGGCCTTCCGGCGTCCCGGGCCGAAGGGGCCGGGGCTTCGCGGCTTCGGGGCCGGGCCCTCGGCCCATGCCCCCGCTAGACTTTGAGGTTAATGACCGTGCCGAGCATGGAGTCCACGGTGGGGATCACCTTGGCGTTGGCCTGGTACCCCCGCTGGGTGACTATCATGTTGACCATCTCCCTGGCCACGTCGGTGTTGGACCCTTCCACGAAGCCCTCCGGCACCCAGGCGGGCGTGGACGGATCCCTCGGGAGCCCTTGCCACGGGATAAGCGGGCCGTCGGGCCCCAGACGCGTCTGCACCTGGGCCGCGGTCCCCGAGTACCGGGGAAGGTCCTGGTAGGTGGTCCGCCCGGCCTTGAAGCCGTCGGTCAGGACGTTGGCCAGGTTGTGGGCCGTGACCTGTGTCCCTACGCCGAAGGCGCTCAACGCCGTCGAGGACGCGTACATCGCCGAGGATAAAGCCAAAACGGCTCCTTTCCCGGACCGGGGCGGCCCGGGGCGGCGAGGTTCCCGGGCCCGGCCCTCGGCGGGGGAGGGGCCATGCCTCGGGGGGCCCGGACGGAACCCCGCACGAATCCATTATAGCCTCTTCCAGAGATAAAAACAGCCCAAAATTAATGTCCCGGCTGGGGGTTTCCGGAGTTTCACGGCGCGGGACGCGCGCTCCGGGGAATCCCCGGCAACAGCCCCTGTCCATCCTGCATTCTGAACGTTTTGCCCTGCGCGCGTCCCGGGCCAACCGCCCCGCGCTCCAATGCCAGCCCCCGCCGCTCCTCCTTTCCGGGAACTCCGTTACGGGACGGCCTCAGCGCCTTCCGCCTTCCGCCTTCCGGCCCCCCGCCCCAGCGCCTTCCGCCTTCCGGCCCCCCGCCTTCCAGTCCTCCGCCTCAGCGGCCTCCGTCCTTACTGCCTCCGCTTCAACGGCCTCCGCCCTAACTGCCGCCGACGCAGCTGCCTCCGCATTAAGGGCCATCCTCCTCAACGTGCACCACATAAGCTTCAGAGGCTACGGTTTCGACGCCGCCCCTCAACGGCCGCCGCGTCAGCGTCAAAGGCTCCAACGGCGGCCATTCCCCGCGAAACGGGGGCGAAGCGCGATGCCTTGTCCCAAGAGGCGAACAGGTGTAAAATGCAAAACCGCGCCGACGGTACGGCGCCTCGGGACTCTCCCCGGGCCTTACGGGGACTGCCGCCGCAGGGGGCGTTTCTTGCTCATATTAACCAGGAAAATCGGTGAGACCGTCACCATCGGCGACGAGATCAAGGTCCAGGTGGTCGGAGTGAAAGGCCACCAGGTCCGACTTGGCATCTCCGCCCCCGCCGAGTGGGCGGTCCACCGCGAGGAGATCTTCGCAAAGATCCAGGAACAGAACCGCGAGTCCCTCAAGACCGACGCCTCGGATCTGGCGTCCGCGGCAAGGCTGTGGACCTCCTCCAAGCCCGGTGGCCCCCGTGAGTGACCAGGGGGGGACCGGCCCCGGCAAGGCACCGATGCTTACAGTCTCTACCCAGAGGTTCGGGGAGATGGAGATTCCCGCCGAGTCCGTCGTCACGGTCTTGGGCGGCATCATAGGGTTCCCCGACCTCACGCGCTACGTCCTTATCCAGCGCCCCCACGACGTCCCCTTCTACTGGCTCCAGTGCCTGGACGATCCCACGCTTGCGCTGGTGCTGGTAAACCCCGTACTGTTCAAGGCGGACTATTCGCCGTCCCTTCCCCCCGGCATCTCCCATGAACTCGGCTCCGAAGGGGGCGGGGTGACCCTGTTCGCCATAGTCACCATCCCCCAGGGACGGCCGCAGGACATGACCGCGAACCTCCTGGGGCCGATCGCCATGAACCCCGCGACCCGCAAGGCCCGCCAGCTGGTTTTGGACGATCGCCTCTACACCCACCGCCACCCGATAATCCCGGAAAAGACATGAAGCCCGGCGATCCCGGCCCGGGCGGCCCCCCGGGGCCCCCGAAGCCGCCGCCGCGCCCCCGCGGGCCTTCCGCCGCCCGTTCCCCCGCTCCCGTCCCGTCCCCGTCGGCGGGAGACCCTGCCGGAAGCGGCCCCGGATGCGCCTTAAAGGGCGGGGGCTTAAGGGGGGGGAATAAGGCCGCAGCCACTCAAGAACCCCTCCCGGATGGCCTCCCGCCGCTCGCTCGGGATTTTCTGGCTTACCTGGGGGCGGTCAGGAACCGCAGCCCGCACACCCTGGCCGCCTACGCTAGGGATCTTAAAGGTTACGCGGAGTTCCTCGCCCCGCGCGGGGTAGCCCTACACGAGGCCGGGAAGCTCCATTTGAGGACCTACGTCCTGGAACTCCGGGCCAGGCTGGACAACTCCTCCATCGCAAGGGCCCTCTCCGCCGTCAAGTCCTTCGGGGCCTGGCTCGTGCGCGAGGGGCTCGCGGGCGCGAGCCCCGCGTCGGGTGTCAAGAGGCCCAAGCTGGCCAAACGGCAACCCCGCTTCCTTTCCGTGGCCGAGGCCGAGACCCTTCTCGACGCGGGCCCCCGCCCGGGCCGCGCCGGGGCTGAAGGCGGGGCCGCTGGCAAAACCTCGGCCAAAGGAGGCGGCAAGCCCGGGACGGGCGGCGGAAAAGCTGCCCGCGCTTCCATCGGTTCGCCCCCGCCCGGGGCGGTTGCCGTCGAGGATGCCGGTCCGGTCCCAGGCACGGGCCCGGAGCCGGAGCCGGGCGCAGGAACAGGGCCGGGGCCGGGCGCAGGTGCGGGCCCCTTCCCCCGCGGCGCAACTGCCGGGCTTCCGGAACCGGCGGAGCCCCGCCGCGGCGGGCGCCGGGGCCGCAAAGCCTTAACGGATCTCCACCCCGCCCGCGACCAGGCGGTATTGGAGCTCGCCTACTCGTCGGGGCTGCGCGTGGCCGAGCTCTCGAAACTGGACGTGGGCGATCTGCTCCTCGCCGAGGGCTGGGTCAGGGTTCGTTCCGGCAAGGGAGCTAAGGACCGGGCCGTGCCGGTGGGCATGCCGGCGGTCCGGGCCGCCGAGGCGTGGCTAGGCGAGAGGGAGCTCGCGATGGCCGCCCTCCCGCCAGCCCTGAGCCGCCGCACGGAGGCCCTTTTCCTGGGAGCGAGGGGCGGAAGGCTCCCCGACAGGGAGATAAGGCGCATCCTGCAAAGGCGCCTGGCCAAGACCGGCCTGGACGCCGGCTACTCCCCCCACAGCCTCAGGCACAGCTTCGCCACCCACCTCCTGGAGTCCGGCGCGGATCTCAAAGCCATCAAGGACATGCTCGGCCACAGCACTCTCGCCACCACCGAACGCTACACCCACCTTGATCTCCGCTCGCTGCGGAGGGCCTACCAGGCCCACCCTAGGGCGCTCGCCCAGACCGCGCCCGCGATGCGCGCGAAGCCCGGCCCCGAAGAGCCGGGCGGAGGCCCGGACGGCCCTCCCTCGCCCCCCCCGCCCAGGCGCCCCTGACCGCCGGGCGCCATCCTGGCGGACGCGGCCGTTTCAGCCCGCAACCCCGCGGCGGCACGCCTTCTCCGGCGCTTTAAACTCCGCGGCAGGCCTTTCGGCGTCCATCCCCCGCCCTCGGCCCCCGCCGGGCCGCCTTCGGCCCTCCTTTCCCGGCCCGCCTTCGCCCCCGCCGTTCGGCCTTCGCCCTCCCTCGGCCCGCCTTTTCCAGCCCGCGCCGACCGGCGGCTCACGGCGCCGTCCCGTACCGCCCGGGCGCCCGCGCCAGTTCTTCCCCTCCGCCCTCCCGGCGCGCATCGGGCGCGGGCCCTGCCCGCGCGCCTTGCTTTCCTTCCTTCCGTGCCCGGTTGATTCCATGTTGCGGAGGCATTATAGTTTTCCGATCAGGCCGCCGCGCCAGACGCCGCGGCCTCCCCCCGCCCCGTTCCGGCCGATCCGCAACCAAACCCGGACCCTTCCGGCCCGGCGCCCCTTCCCCCTCAAACGTCCGTTCCCGCCGCGAGCCCCGGCGCCAAGGGGCCGCCCGCGCACTTTGCGGAACGGTGCCCCGCCAACCTTCGCGCGTTTGCCCCCGGCGCCCGGCTTCGGGACGGCGGGCCCCCAGAGGTCAGACAATGCCCAAAGCCCACTCCCCCCGCGAGGAACACCGCGGCACCACCATCCTCATGGTACGCCACAACGGCACCGTGGCCGTGGGGGGGGACGGCCAGGTGTCCCTGGGAGCCTGCGCCCTGAAGCACACGGCCCGCAAGATCAGAAGGCTCTACCAGGACAAGATCATCTGCGGCTTCGCGGGCGCCACCTCGGACGCCCTGACCATCCTCGAGCGCTTCGAGGACCACCTGAACCAGTACTCCGGGAACTTCACCAGGGCCGCGGTGGAACTTACCAAGAAGTGGCGCACGGACCGCGGCTTGAGGCACCTTGAGGCCGTGCTCATAGCCGCCGACAGGGAGAAGAGCCTCCTCATCTCCGGATCGGGGGACGTGCTCGAGCCGGACGACAACCTCATCGCCACCGGCTCCGGGGGCTTCTACGCCATCGCCGCCGCCCGGGCCATGATCCGCGAGGCCCCCTCCCTGGACGCCGCCCACATCTGCCGCGAGTCGCTCAAGATAGCCTCCGAAATCTGCGTCTACACCAACGGGGTAATCGAGATGGAGACCCTCGAGAGCGCCCCGCCCGAGGAGCCCGTCCCCGCCCCCAAGCCCGGC
>JAIRZX010000637.1 GCA_031267005.1 Deltaproteobacteria bacterium | reverse complement strand
GAGCTACCCGTCGGCGGCCCGGTTCCCGCAGTCGAACTCTCCAAGTAACCCGCCGGGGCCCCGGGCGCTCCCCGCGGCTCCAAGGCCGGGACGCCAGCCGCCCAGCCGTGGCGCCATGGCCGCCTTCAGCTCCAGCCGGCCGGGGCCCGCCTCCCTCATCGGGAGCGGGCCCCGGCCTTTTTTTGCTGGTCCGCCCCCGGGCCGTCGGCCTCCGGCCGACGGGTGCTTTGGCCGGACCGTTCGCCGGAGGGGCCGGGCGGAACTTGCGCGGCGCTCTTCGGACCAAGGCAGACTTAATATAGATTTATATATTATATTATGTATTTATTTGAACTATAAATACTATAAATTAGTAATATAAAAAACTTAAAACTTTTAAAAAAACAAATAGTGACCTTGTTGCATGTACTTGTTCGTTTGAAGAAACGACGGACTTCCCGCGGGAACCCAAGCCTGGCGCCGGAGGCGAGGCCGGACAGGACTCCCGCGGAGGCGGGCCTAGGCGCAGGGGGCCAATCGGCCGGGCGCGGCGCGGAAGGCCCGTGTTGCCGGAAGAGCCGCCCGGATGCCCCGCGTCGGGACCGGAGCGCCGTTACCGAAAACGGGTGCGGTTAAAAAATCCGGGCCGAAAAGCTTGCGGCGCCGCACTTGCCGAGGCGGCCGACCCGGAAGATCGGCGCCCGGCTCCGGAAGATTCAGCGACCGCATGAAGCGGGCGGCAACATATGGAAAACCCGTCCGCGAAGTGGAAAACCCGACCGCGAAGAACCGGGCGGACCCGGCCAGGCGGAAAAACGGCAAGAAAACTGGCTGTTCGGGGCCTTACGGGCCGAGATAAGGATCTGGCGCAGGTCTCCAGAGTTAGGCGCTGACTGGAGCCAGACGCGCCGACAGTTTCGAGAACGGAAACAAGGCGGAATCAACGGGGAGGAACATGCGCCGCTGGGGGAGCATACGCCGCTGGGGGAACATGTTCTGCTGGGGGAACATGTTCTGCTGAGGGGAACATGACCCGCTGTTGGAATCCTGTGTGTCTATTCAGCTACCCAGCGGCCGGGGACGTCACCTTCTTAATGCCGGAAACCGGTCTCCCGGCCACGGCACGCCGGGCCCCGCCTCGCCATATTCAGCCCTGGTCCAAACAAGTTATTGGAAAATCCTAATTGGCACAAAAAAAACAGGGAAAAATTCAGATTTGAAATATATTTACAACTTAAAAAAATAAAAAAAACTCGTTCCTTTCAAAAACCGTCAGAAAAAGAAAACCCCCGCTGCAGACGGGGGTTTCCGGACGGATCAGGGAGCCCGCCAGACCGACCGGGCCTTCGCGGAGCCGCAGGCCCGCCATTTTAAGGGCGGGGCCTTGCGGACTGACGCGAGGGCGGCAGGGCTGACTCCTGGGGGGGGGCCAGGAAGGGCCAGGGGCTAGCCGGCGTCCTTGGCGCGGAACTTGCGCTGGAGGGAGCGGTAAAGGCGCTTCAGGGCCTCCACGCTCGGGGTGTAGAGCCCAAGCGTTCCCTTGGTGCTCTCCCAGCGGATGAGCGTGGCCTTGCAGATCTTCATCTTGTAGGAGAAGGCCTCCAGGGGGAGGCCGGTGTAGCGCCGGAGGGCCTTGATGTCCCTGCCGGAGACGTGCCTGAAGTCGAGCACGGGCAGGGTGGCGGGCACCGCGCCGCCGGGCTTGCCCTTGAGGGGGATGGGGCCGACGAGCTTCCTCGGGGACGTCTTCGGCACGGCCGGGGCGGCCTTGGCCGAGGGCTTCTTCACGGCGGCGGGCTTCTTCACGGCGGCCTCGGACTTCTTAGCGGCGGCCGAGGGCTTCTTCGCGGCGGCGGGCTTCTTGTCGGAGGGCGGTTTGACGGCGGCCTTGAGAGGTGACGACGGGGAAGGCGTTGTGGACACGGTTCTGACCTCGCTCTTGGATTCGGACCTTGGTGCGGCCCGGGTTCGTCCCCGGGCGCCCGAGGGGGCGGGTGCGGGGCTAATTAAGGCGGCCATGCGGCTCCCGGCGGGAGCGGCGGCGGCGCTGCGGCTCGGGGAGGAGACGGCGGCGGCCTGAAGCCCGGAAGCGGGCGAGGCGGCGGCCTTGGTCACCTTGGGAGGCGCTACGGCGGTGTTCCCGCTCCCCAGTGGGGGAACGGCGGGGGCCCTGCGGCTCCCGGAAGCGGCGGCCCCGCGCCCGGAAAGGGCCGGGGCAACGGCCGGGGCCCCCTCGGGAGGCGCAGTGACGGTCTTGCCCCTGGGGGCGGGGGGCAAGCTCCCGGCGGAGGTTGCGGGGGCGCGCTCTGCGGCCCTGGCCAGGGCGTCGGCTTGCCTGCGGGGGCCAGCGCGGAGATCCGGCGCCTCGGACGCCCCGGGAGGGGCGGAGGGGATGGATTCCAGCGCTGCCTCCTCGGGAAAGGCGTCAAGCCTAGATAAAAGATCCCCTAAATCGAAGTTCTCGGGAAGGAGCTTGGGAAACATGGACCGGGGCCGACCGGGCCCGCTGACCGAGGGGTCGGCCGGGTCGGCAGGCTCGGCCCGGGCAAACTGGTCGGCAGGCTCGGCCCGGGCGAACGGGTACGTCGGCGCGGCCTGCGCGGGGGCCGGAAAAGGGGCCTCGTCCCCGCCGTCCACGGGAACGGTCACCCATACCGAGCGCTTCCGCCGCGTGCCTCCGGCCCTCGGGAGCCGCCGCTTGCGCCGGGGGAGCCGCTCGTCTCCCTCCGAATCCGGGTCGTCGTCGAACGGGCCGGAAGCGGCCTGGACCGATTCCAAGGCGGACGGCGCGGGCGGAAACGCCTGGTAGATG
>JAIRZX010000635.1 GCA_031267005.1 Deltaproteobacteria bacterium | reverse complement strand
ACCCCCCTCTCCCCGCCCCCACCCGGAACCGTGCCTGGAGCCTGGCTTGCCTTTGCAGAGTCTTCCGCTTAGGAGCCGCTCCTCCCCCAAAAGCCAAGACAAGGGTTCTCGGATACCAGTCGCTTTCCTAATTTTAGAATTGCTCAAAAATAGAAATCATTAAAATTCGCATTGCCCTATAATTGGAATCTCTTGTCGCGCTTTTCTTACCCCCCTCCGTCCCCTCTTTTGCTGCCAGTTTCCAGTATTTTCAGACTAACCACTTCATTTATATCAAACCCCGGCTCTCCGCCTCACCCCCCCGCCTGTCTTTCCTCATGCCACAGGTCACAGGTCACATCCTCCCCCCTTTTCAACCAGCCTCAGGCGGCTTTCCAGCTCTTGAGGAGGTTCAATGACAACCCCTGATGCATATCCCGCGTCCCGACGAGGGATGCGTCATTCTCCCCCTTGGAGGGCTGACTGCGGCGAGCGACGGGCCAACCCCAACCGCAAAGATGCCTCCTGGCCCCCGGGTGCCTTCTCCGAAACCTAAATCCGCCAGGCGACAAAAGCCTTCGTTCCAACCTGAAAGTCCGGGTACCTCGGGAACTCGGGACGGGCAGATGGCCGGCTGACTGAAGCCAGACTATAGGTCGGAGCTTAAGGCGACCCGTGACCCGGGCTAGGTTCACGTTCATCTGCCGACTCCAGTACGCAACTGAACACGATGCCCCTAACATTAATAAAAGCCCGTGCCGGTTAATCGGGCTGAAGCACGGGTTTCACGCAGTGGGCAGGCCGATACCGGGGTTCTCTCCCCAACGAATGGCCAAACTCCCGGCAGCAAGCCTTCTGGGCTGCCTCAAACCCGCCTCCTTCGCCAGCCCCCATTAGGAGTCTGGAATTAGCTACCCCCTGCCTCCGATTCCGGCCAAAAAGCAACTTTTCCCTGAGAACCCAGCCTGCGACGGCCCCTGGTCGCTACCCCCCAAACCGCTCGCTGCCTTTGGGGAACTGATTCTCCGAAAACACGCTTCGATCAGGATTTCAACTCATCCTTGCAACTCTAAGGGTCTGCCTTCACTTTATCTAAAGGCGTTTGCTCCCGACTTATGCCAGATCGCCCAGCCACCTCCAACCAAGACCCCACCCTGAGCCCGGGTTCCCGCACTCCCCTCCTCCTGACTCCGCCTTCAGATGAGAAAACCCATAACGGGAGGAGGCCCCGGACATCTAAACCTGCACGTTGGTCCTGCACCAACACCCGGAACAGTCTTCGCTATATTCTTCCGACTTTCCCTCCTTTCCCGAGCCCGCAACAGAAGGACTTCTAAACCCGCCATTCTCTTCCCTGCCTCCCCTGCCAATTTAGGCCCGCCATCCCATCTGGTTCCGCCATCCCCTCTGGTTCCGCCATCCCCGCAGGTTCCGCCATCCCATCTGGTTCCGCCATCCCCGCAGGTTCCGCCATCCCCGCTGGTTCCGCCATCCCCTCTGGTTCCGCCATCCCCGCAGGTTCCGCCATCCCCGCAGGTTCCGCCATCCCCGCAGGTTCCGCCATCCCCGCAGGTTCTATCAGCCACTCCAGGCCCCGCCGCCGCCTTCCGCGAGAAGCAGTCAAACTGATGCTGGAAACCAACTACCCTCCCCCACCTTAAAAACTGAACCTAAAACAGCAAGGCCCCCGGGCGCGAGGGGAATTCGCGCCCGGGGGCCTTGCCGTTCGGAGCCTTGATGCTTCATTTCAGAGGAGTTTCATGGTTCTCTATGGGTTACCCCGGATATCCGGGCCGAACTGAGCTTAACGGTCCTCCCGTCACTACCCTTTAACGGTCCTCCCGCTTCAGCCGCAACGAGGCATCCCGCCTCCGGCCCTACGCGGGCCTCCCGCCTCAGCCGCAACGAGGCTTCCCGCCTCCGGCCCTACGCGGTCCTCCCGCCTCAGCCAGCCTATTTCCGCGCGCCGCATCCTCCCCGCGGCTTCCGGAGCCGCCGCCGCATCCCTCACGCGGGCCCCTTGTAGAATCCCGCCGCCTCCTCCAGGTAGCGGGGGATCTCCAGGTGCTGCGGGCACTTCTCCAGGCACTCCCCGCATTCGGAGCAGAGGGTGGCGGCCTCCTCGGCCCGGACGAGCATGCGGTAGAAGACGTTGGAACGCTCCCTGGCCTCGTCGGCGTCGAAGAGGTAGTACTGGTTCAGGAAGTCCAGGTTCTTCGGTATGTCCACACCGGACGGGCAGGGCTTGCAGTAGCCGCAGGCGGTGCAGGAGACCCTGATGCGGCGCGAGAACCACTCCGTCACCTCGTCTATGGCGGCGGAGTCCCCCTCCGTAAACTTCCCCGGCTTCCAGGCGAGCGCCGAGGCCACGTTGTCGTCGGTCTGCTCCTGGCTGCTCATGCCGCTCAACACCACCGAGACCTCCTTCTGGCTCCAGACCCAGTTCAGGCACCAGGCGGCCAGCGACCAGTCCGGGCGGGCCTTGCGCAGGGACTCCCTGGGACCATCGGGGAGGTGGTTTATGAGGAACCCCCCCCGGAGCGGCTCCATCACCACCACCGCAACGCCCCTGTCGTAGGCGAGCTTTATCCCCTTCCTGCCCGCCTGCCAGTCCCGGTCGACGTAGTTGTACTGGACCTGGGCCATGGCCCAGTCGTAGCAGGTCACGATCTCCTCGAAGAGGGGGTAGTCGTCGTGGAAGGAGAAGGCGGGGAACCTGATCCGCCCGTCCTTCACCGCCTCGCCGAAGAACCTGAAGAGCCCCAGGTCCTTCACCTTCGGCCAGACCCCCCTGTTCAGGTTGTGGATGAGGTAGTAGTCGATCTGCCTGACGTCGAGCCTTTTGAGCTGCTCGTCCAGGAGGGAGTGGAAGTCCGCGTAGCTCTCGGGCTTCCAGCTGGGGAGCTTGGTGGCCAGCTTCACCTTCTCCCTGTAGCCGCCAGCGAGCGCCTTGGCCAGGAAGGGCTCGCTCTCGCCTGGGGTCGTCCGGTCACCGTTGCTGTGGTAGGGGTAGGCGGTGTCCACGTAGTCCACCCCGCGGTCGATGGCTGATCGGAGCATGCGCTCGGACAGCCCGTAGTCTATCTTGTCCGGGGTGGGGCCGTCCAAGGGGAGCCGCATGCACCCGAAGCCTAGAATGGTCGAGCTGTCGCCCGTCCTTCCCATGGGACGTTTTTCCATCATGATGTCTCTCTTTCCTTGGTTTGCGGAAGGCTCCGGGTCCCTATTCCTTCGGAGAAACCTTCGCGGGGAGGCCGCTGCGCCGCCCGCGAGGGCTTTTCCGGAAAAACCCCGGACAGGATATCCGCGTTAGTTGAAAGGCCGCCGGGGGACTCTCCCCCGACCTAACATGCTTTGCCGCTCTGCCGGAAGCTTCCGGCCAAGAGCTACTTCCCCGCCGAAAGGCTCCGGCTTAACGTCGCCGCCATACCGGAAGCCTCCGGCTTAAAGTCGCCTCACCTCCGGAAACCTCCGGCCCAGCGTAGCCTCGCCGCCGGAAGCCTCCGGCTTAACGCCGCCGCCATGCCGGAAGCCTCCGGCTTAACGTCGCCCTACCTCCGGAAACCTCCGGCTCAGCGTAGCCTCGCCGCCGGAAGCTTCCGGATAAACTTCGCCGCCATGCCGCAAGCCTACGGCCGCGTGCGGCTTCCCGGGCGGAAGCCCAAGCGGGAGCCCGCGAAACGCCCCCGCCTGCCGGAAACGCCGGAAACCATGCTTTAGGGCGCCTGGGGCTCCGGGGCCCCCTAAGCTGGCGGAGCAGGTTCCGGCCCCTCCAGAGCCGCTGTGCCTCAGAGCCGCGACTTCCCGCGCCTCCCAGACCTCGAGACCGACGCACCGCCGGGCCTAAGCCCGGTCTGTCCTAAGCCCTGTCTGTCCTAAGCCCGGTCTGGCCTCAGCTCTGTCTGTCCTAAGCCCGGTCTGGCCTCAGCCCTGTCTGTCCTAAGCCTGGTCTGGCCTTAGCCCTGTCGAACCTAAGCCTTATCTGTCCTAAGCCCGGTCTGGCCTTAGCCCTGTCGGCCCAAAGCCCGGTCGGGCCTCCGGCTCCCCCGCGCCCGCCGCCCCCACACAGCGGCGGCCCGTCTATGGCCCCGGGCCGCCGCCCCTCCCGAACCCCTTAAGACCAGCGAGCCTTCATGCCGGGGCTGGGGCGAAGATAGCGTCCGTCTTCTTAAGGAACTCCGGGATGGGTATATGCTGGGGGCACTTCTCCACGCACTTGCCGCAGTCGGCGCAACGCGAGGCCATGACGCCCTTGTCTACCGAGAACCCGTAGACGAAGCGGCACCTCTCCCGCGCCTCGTCGGCGTCGAAGAGGTGGTACTGGTTGTAGAAGCCGAGGTTCAAGGGGATGTCCACCCCCTCCTCGCAGGGCATGCAGTAGCCGCAGGCGGTGCAGTCGACCTTGGTCCTTCCCTCGAAGTACTCGGTCACCCCGTCTATAGCTTTCCGCTCGGCCTCGCCGAAGAGCCCCGGTTTGAAGGCCTGCGCGGCCAGCACGTTTTCGTCCACCTGTGCCTGGTCGCTCATGCCGCTCAGGACCACCGACACCTCCGGCTGGCTCCAGAGCCAGTTGAAGGCCCAGGCGGCCATGGGCCACTCCGGGCGGATGGACGCGAGCTTCGCCTTGGCCTCCTCCGGCAGGTGGCGCACCAGGAAGCCGCCCCGCAGGGGCTCCATTACGGCCACGGCGACGCCCCTTTCGGCCGCGAGCTTCACCCCGGCCGTTCCGGCCTGGTAGTTGCGGTCGAGGTAATTGTACTGGACCAGCGCCAGGGCCCAGTCGAAACCCTTCACGACGTCCTCGAAGACCTGGTACTCGTCGTGGAAGGAAAACGCGGGGTACTTGATCCTCCCGTCCTTCACGGCGTCCCGGAAGAAGTCCAGGAGCCCCAGGGCCTTCATCTTGGGCCACATGGACGCTCCCAGCCCGTGGGCCAGGTAGTAGTCGATCCGGCCCGCGTCCAGGCGCTTTAACTGCACGTCAAGGTACTTGTCCATGTCGGCCCGGGAGTTGACGAACCACAGGGGGAGCTTCGTGGAGAGGCTGACCTTCTCCCTGTAGCCCCCTTTCAGGGCTTGCGAGAGGAAGGCCTCGCTCTCGCCCGGGGAGTCCAGTGTTCCGGGGGAATGGTACACGTAGGCCGTGTCCACGAAGCTCACGCCCCGGTCTATCGCGCTCCGGAGCATGCCGGTAGCCAAATCGTAGTCGATGTCCGAGGGCTTCGGCCCCTTCAGGGGGAGACGCATGCACCCGAACCCCAGGATGGACGCGCTGTCGCCCGTCCTCCCCATCGCTCTTTTCTCTATCATTAGGGGCACTCCTTAGAGGCTTTGAGGGATCCCGGCCCGGATATCCGGAGCCGGGCTTCAGCCTGGCGGAAGGCTTCCGGGCTGGAGCCCCGGAAGCCGGAGAGGCAACGGCGGCCCTGGTACCCAGCCGGAGCCCGGAAGGGTTCGCGCCGCTTTAGGCCCGGACACGCGCCTGAATTCGGTTGCCTGCCGGGACTGAAGGAACAGGCTGGACTGCCGGAACTGAAGGAACAGGCGGGACTGAAGGAACTGCCTGAGCTGTCGGAACTGCCAGAACTGCTGGATCATCCCGAGTTGCCGGAACAGTCGGGCCTTCCGGAACTGACGGGACTGCAAGAACCTGACGGAAACGTCGAAATCAACGGAAACGTTGAAAACGATGGAAATCTTGGAACTGCCGGGACTGACTGAAAACATAAATGCTTGGTACGAGCCGGCCGCTTGGGACGCCGGTCTCCGGCCCGCCGTCCGGAACGGGCAGAAACGCCAGTCTGAAGCCGAAAGGCTCTCCGTCTCCGCCGTTTCCGATTCAGGGGCCAGCCGGGACCGCAGGGAGGCGCAACGGGAGCCCGTGGGAGGGCCCCGGAGTCCTGCTCCCCCCAAGTCGCCTTAAGGGGCAGGCGAACGCGCCTTAGGCCCGGGCGTGCGCCTCTCGGCGGGCCTTCCGCCGGACGGGTCCGTCCCCCGGGGCTTTGCGGGGGCTGCAAAGGCGGCCTCTCTCCCGTCCCGGGTGGCCATCGCTCGCATGGGGGTACCAATTTCGGCCTCTCGGCGACCGGCTCCGACGGTACCCCCTGAGAAGCCCTCGCGCCGCCGACTTAAGCCCCCGGCCGAAGGGCTTCTCCGGACAAACCGGGAAGGCCGGGAAGGCCGGGAAGGCCGGAGAGGCCGGGAAGGCCGGGAAGGCCGGGAAGGCCGGAGAGGCCGGGAAGGCCGGAGAGGCCGGAGAGGCCGGAGAGGCCGGGAAGGCCGGAAAGCACGGAAAGCACGGAAAGCACGGAGAGGCTGGAAAGGCCGGGAAAAGGAGTTGTTTTTCGGCGGCTCCGCCATCGGGGCAAGGCCGCCCGAAAGGGAAAGACAAAGGCCTTTGGCAAATCACCGCGCTGGCGACAGCACCGCAGAAAGGCCTCCCGCGAGCGGAAGTCCCGGAAGTCCCGGCGGGAAGCCAAAGGCGGTTCCCGCCCCGCGCCTTCCAGCCTGAAGGCCCTCCAAGCTGAAGGGCTGAAGGCCCGGCGCGGCCTCAGACCCCTTTGAAGAGCTCCGCCACCCGCTTCAAGACGTCCGGCACTGAGATGTGCTGGGGGCACTTGTCCACGCACTTGCCGCAGGCCGTGCAGCGCTCGGCCCTCTCCGGCGGGGAGACCTGGATGCTGTAGAAGAAGCGGTACCTGCCCTTCGCCTCGGAGGCGTCGAACAGATGGAGCTGGTTGTAGAAGTTCATGTTCTTGGGGATGTCCACGCCCTCCCGGCAGGGCATGCAGTAGCCGCAGGCGGTGCAGTCCACCTTGAGCCTCTCCCGGAAGAAGGCCGTCACCCCGTCCACGGCCTTGGATTCCCCCTCTCCGAAGGCCCCGTCCTCCCAAGCGAGGGCGGCCGAGACGTTGCCGTCGGTCTGGGCCTGGTCGCTCATGCCGCTCAACACGACCGACACCTCCTTCTGGCTCCAGAGCCAGTTCAGGCACCAGTCGGCCAAAGACCAGTCGGGGCGGATCCTCCGTAGCGCCTCCTTGGGCTCGTCGGGCATGTACCTGACCAGGAAGCCGCCCCTTAAAGGCTCCATCACCACCACCGCCGCGCCTCGCGAGGCGGCTAGCTTCACCCCGGCCCGGCCGGCCTGGTACTCCTGGTCCAGATAGTTGTATTGGACCAGGACCATCGGCCAGTCGTAGGACTTCACTATGGTCTCGAAGAGGGGGTACTCGTCGTGGAAAGAGAAGGCCGGGTAGGAGATCCTCCCGTCCTTCACCGCCTCCTCGAAGAACTCGAAGAGGCCGTACTCCAGCATGGCGGGCCACACTGCCGCGTTCAGGTTGTGGGCAAGGTAGTAGTCTATGCGGCCGACGTCCAGCCTCCTCAGCTGGATGTCCAGGCACTTGTGCATGTCGGCGCGGGAGCCGACCATCCACGTCGGGAGCTTGGTGGCCAGCCTCACCTTCTCCCTGTAGCCGCCTTTCAGGGCGTGGGCAAGGAATGGCTCGCTCTCTCCGGGCTCCTCGCGGGTCCCCCCGGAGTGGTACGCGAAGGCGGTGTCCACGTAGTTCACGCCCCGGTCTACGGCGCTCCGGACCATCCGGGTCGCCAGATCGTAGTCGATGTCGTTCGGCTTGGGGCCCGCCAGGGGGAGGCGCATGCACCCGAACCCCAGAAGGGAAGCCCTGTCGCCGGTCTTGCCCATAGGCCTATTTTCCATTCGGGAAAGACCCCTTTTTTCATGTTTCGCGCCCGGTTCGGGCCGGACGGCCCGGGGACGTCCGGAGGGCTTGCCCCCGCCGTCCCCCGCCGTCCGTCCGGGCCGGAAGCCCTTTTACAGGCCCCCCCGGAAAGGGGGCCTGTAGAAAAACTCGCCACGAACGCTTGCGGACGCTTCGGTTTGGGTTATTGGGTTATTTAGGTTATTGGCTGACCGACGGGTAGCTGATTGGCGGATAGGTTAACGCCCTGCCGATGCCGGCGGACTGCTTGCGCCGGGATGGAGCCGGGGCCGACGCCCCGCCCTGCCGGCTTTCGGCCGGAACGGGACCGTCTCAGTCCCGGGCAGGACAGGACGGTTCGGGACAGGCCGGGACTGAACCGGACAGGAAAAAACGGGCCCGGCCAGGGACGGCCCTGAAGGGCCCCTCCGCCGCAAAAGGCCCCAGGCGGAGCGGGAGTTTCCGTCACGCATCCGGGCCGCCGGAGCCGCAACGGTTACGCGCTGGCGGACTGGACGGAGCGGTTTGATAAGGAAAAAAGGCTTAACGGGGAAACGGGCTGAACGGGGAAACGAAGGGAAATGGCCGGACGGGGCCGCTGGCGGGCGAACGGAAGGCGCGAAGCCGGAAAACGACAGGGCGCGAAAGGGACAAGGCCAGCGGAAAGGAATGCCGCCCGGGGCGCTGGCGGCGCAAGGGCCGCAAAGACCTTTCGCGGCCCCCGGCCAGGGCGGCCCTCACACGGGGGGCTGGAAATCCGAGCTGGAGAAGGCGGGCGCGGTGAAGACCAGGAGCGTCGCGCCGGGATCCAGGTAGGCGTCCCGCTGCAACCCGGCCTTCCTGGAGGTCTGTTCCGCGAACTCCTTGGGGCCCCAGCCTTGCTCTTCGGCGACAACGGGCAGGAGCACCCCCTTGCCCTTGGGATGGATTAGCAGGAGCCCGTCCCGGCCTATCACCAGCTGCTCCAGGCTGGCCAGAGTTTCCGGGGGGGTGAGCACCGAAACCGTAA
>JAIRZX010000598.1 GCA_031267005.1 Deltaproteobacteria bacterium | reverse complement strand
CTCGTCTGTCAAGGCCAGGGGATCTTCGCCAGCCGCCTGGTTCGGGGACGGCGAGGCAGCGCGGCCTTCGGCCGGGAGCTCGTCTGTCAAGGCCAGGGGCTCTTCGCCAGGCGCCAGTTGCGGGGCCGGGGAGGCAGCGCGGCCTTCGGCCGGGAGCTCGTCTGTCAAGGCCATGGGCTCTTCGCCAGGCGCCAGTTGCGGGGCCGGGGAGGCAACGCGGCCTTCGGCCGGGAGCTCGTCTGTCAAGGCTAAGGGCTCGCCTTCGTAAGAAAGCCCCTTGGCAAGGGAGACCTCTTTGGATTCCCGTTCCGCCCCGGCCGCAGCTTCCGGCGCGAGCGGTGAGTGGCCAGCCTCAAACAGGGGCTGGACGGCGAGGCTTGCGGGCTTGTCCTTGGAAAGGACGGGGGCGGGCGAGGCTGGAGGCTCCCCTTCGGGCTCTTCCAGCGGGTAGACGGGGAAAAGCCCGCCCTGCTGCGGCAGTTGGGAAGCGAGGCCCAACGGCTCCTCAGCCAGGCAGTCCTCGAGGCTTTCCGGGCCTACGGCCTCCGTCAGCGCCAAAGGCTCGTCGCCGTCCGCGCCGTCTTCCGGGCCTAAGGGCTCGGTCAGGGCAAGGGGCTCGTCGTCTTGTTCAGGCGCCCCCGGGCCCACGGTCTCCGTGAGCGCCAGGGGCTCCTGGTTTTCGTCTGGATTTCCAGCCAGGGCGGCCATGATGTCTTCGTCCGAAAGCTCGCTCATGAGCGAGAAGATGACCGGCGACAGCGGGGCGGGCGGCGGCGGCGGGGGAGGAGGCAGCGAAAGAGGCGGGGCCTGGGGTTGGGCGGGGGGGTCCGGCCCGGGGGGGGAGGGCTTCCCCGAGGCCCTGTAGAGCGACTCCCTTAGGGGGATGGCCTCCTTCTTGGGGGGCGAAGGCGGGGCGTCGGGGTCGGCTGGGGTTGCGGGGCGGCCCTCCCGGAGGCTGAAGACACCTTCGTCGTCCTCGTGGAGCCGGAAGATGTCGCCGCTGGTGACGAGATCCCTCATGACCGCCAAGATGGCGCCGCGGTAGGCGGGGGTGTCGTAGGTGTAGCGGAGTTTCAGCCGGGTCACGTTTTCGGGGGTTATCTCCCCTTCGAAGCTCGAGCCGGGGGCCACGACCGAGTGGAAACCCTCGGTCTCCCGGAGGATACGCTTCCACAGTTCCGGCGGGACCCGGCGGGAAGCGATTATCTCGCGAGCGGTCCTCCGCGTCTCAGCCTGGAAGGCGGTCAGGTCGTCGTAGAGGCTCTCGGTGGGCTGGGGGGCGCCGTAGCGGCGCAACGACGGCCTGAGCTCTGGATCGGTGCAGACGCCGTTTTCGGAGAGCCAGCGGGAGTAATCAGCCCAGTTCAGTTGCCAGCGGGAGGCGGACGTGACCCTGTAAGTGTTGTCGTCCACCACCTTAGTGGTCACTTGCCGGTTAAGGAAAGTGAAGTTCAGGAAGGCCGTCAGTTCGTCGGTCATGTGCCTTTCCGCGGCAGGGGGGAGCGTCCGGAAGCCGGGCTGCCGCCTGCGGATCTGTGTGAGGAAGGTGACCTATTTTTAAACTAACTTAACATGTTTTTTATTAAAGATCGAGGATGATCTGCCGAATTTTCATGATTGTGCAGCCCCGAGGCTCCGAAAGCCCCCCAGGATGGTGGGGTTGCGCCGCCGTGGCTCGACCGGTCCGGGGCGGCCGGCTCCGCGGGAGGGAGCCGGAACGGGCTGGATAAGGATTGGAACAGGCCGGAGCGGGCCGGAAATGGCCGGGGGTTAGGTGTAGCTGGCAAAGGGGGGAAAGGTCTTAGGCATCGGGGACGGCTGCGAGATGGGCGGGGGCTGTCGGGACGGCTGGGTTGGGCCGGAAGGCGGTCCGGCCGAGGGCTTGAGCGAAACCTTAAGGGAAGGTAGTGGGAAAACGGGGCTTGGCGAGGCGAGGTGAAGTGAAGTGATGGGAGGCGATGAGAGCGGGAGCGCGGCGATGTTAACGGGAGGGGCGAAAGGGCGAAAACGGGTGAGGAGTTCAGCCGGGGCTGTCAGTTGAGAGAGAAAGCGCGAGGGAAGAAGAAGGGGAGAGGCGAAAGGCACGGGAAAACCGTGCGGGGAAGGGCCGCGCAGGGAAGGGCAAGGTTGATTCCGCCGAGAAAAACCAGTTGCCCCACGCAGTATCCCTCCACGGGCTTTAATACCGCCTCGCCCCCATCAGGACTCGGGGTTCCCCGCCCCTGCTCGCGGCTCACCCTCTCGTCTTCCCGAAGATCGACTCCAGCCTGACACAGAAACGCACCCTCCTCGAGCCAGTAATCTGATATGCGCGGCCAAAACCGTTTGCGCTTGGTTTGCCGGCACTCTCTGGGGCCCCGGCGCGGGCGGATGGGGGAGGAGGGGTTTCGCGCTTGAACCACGCTTGGCTCCGGGGGCCCGGAAGGAAGCTTGGTCTTCCGGAAGGCCCTGGACAGGCTGGCGGCCTCCCGAAACGGGACGGCGGCCGTCCGGGCCGGGGAGACGTCCTTCATAAACGGCACGGCGGATTTCCCAACCCTCCTTTAAGAAGTGGCGGACGGGCCGGCCGCTTGCCGCGGGGGCTCCGCCAGGGAGGACTTCCGCGCTTCCGGGACACCCGGGCGAGCGCCCGGGCCCTCGTCAAGCAACGGCAGGGGGTCAAGCGGCCGTTGCTGGCCGCCGCCGTTCCGCGCCCTTGACGCCGGCGGCGGTTCCGGGGGCGCCCGGCCGGAGGACGGCGGTTGCGCCCGGAGGACGGGTTTCCCGTTGGCGGCGGGCCGAATCGAACGGGTCCATGCCGCGAGCGTCCATTCCGGCGGCGCCGTTAAGCCCCGCCTGGCTTCCTTATAAACGCGAGAACGGCAAGGACGCGGGTTTCGGCCAGTTCGCGGCGACCTTTGGTTCCGCTGCGGAAACCTCCCCCTCTCATCCGCCCGCATTGGCAACCCAGAGAGTGACGGTAAACCAAACCAAGCCAAGCCAAGCCAAGCCAAGCCAAATCAAACGCAAATGGCTTTGATTCCGCATTTCAGATCGCGGGTTCAAGAAGGGGCGGTCCTGTGTCAGCCTGGAGTCGATTTTCGGGCAGGCGAGAGGTGTGGGCGCCGCCGCTAGCGGGGGGGGTAGCCCGAGACCTGGCGGGGGCGGAGATGGCCATCTGGCTTGAGAAGGGATACTTCGTGGGGGATAGATGGGTTTTCGCAGTGGACTCAAGGTTTTCGGAAGAGGGCGAATTCCCTTCAAAAAGGGAAGGAAAACCGCTATACTCAATATTGGGCGAATCGCCAACTCGGCAAAGCGCCGCGTTGGCCGCTCGCCCTCGGATTTCCCGTACGCCGCCGCACCAGGGCCGCATTGCCCTCAAATTTCGAACCGGCCCCCCCCCATGGCAGGGGAGCCCCTTGTTTTCCGGAGGCCTTACCCGCCCGCCAGATCCAGCGTCTTCCCTCCAGCCTTCGCCAGTCGTCTCCCGTTAAGGCATCAGGGGCGTATCCGGCTTCCGGGGGGACGGGGCCATTCCCCGCCCTCGAGAGGATCAAACAGATGAAGACGGCTCTGAAATTGGCCGCCTGCCTGGCGTTAGCCCTGTCTCTCGCCGCCTGCGGCGACGCCAAGCTGGACACTGCAGACGCCCAGGCTTTCACGGCCAGCATCCAGCAGATGTACGACTCCACCCAGGGCAAGGAGAGGGAGGACTTCCTTAAGTACTTCTTCATCGCCATGAACGGGAGAAGCGACCTCATCACCATGAGCGTCTTGAGTTCGGACGAGATAGCCCGGCTCAATTCGTTTTTCAACGTCATCCAGTCCCGCAAGCGCCCGGAGGATCTCGCTGCGTTGAACGGCATGACGGTGGGACAGGTGATAGAGCTCGGGCGCGGCCTCAAGGTCACGTACCTCGAGGGCCGCCTCCAGGAGCTCCAGCGGGAGATGGACCAGCTCAAGGTCCCGGCCGACTTCTACTCCGGCTATTCCGAGCAGCTCGAACGCGTCGAACTGGTCCCCTTGGCCGTAGCGGAGCCGTCCGCCGGGGAGGACGGAAAGACTGCAGAGGCTAAGGTGACCGTGACCGTTAAGAACGGTTCGGACATGAACGTTACAGCCCTCCGGCGCCCGGACGGGTCCGTTCCCTGGCAGGTCGAGATTTCCTTGGGCGAGAGCCGCGTCAGGGTTCCGGTTCCGGACGCCGGGTTCGAGGGGCCCGACGGGAAGCCTGCCTTCCCGGTGGCGGCCGGACAGGAGGCGGCCTTGACGATTAAGGCGGACGTCTCGTCCGCGGACTGGCCGTTCCCGCCCGAGATTCCCTTGAGCGCCGCCTTCCCCGAGGGCATAGAGGCCTGCCTGGACGGTTGCGACAAGGTAGCCGAGTCCCAGGACTCCCACAGGCGTCTCCAGGAGCTCGAGAGGCACCACGCGCTTTTAACCCGCGAGCTCGCCGAGACGAGGGCCTGACAGGCCGGGGGGCGTAAAGGCTCCGGAAAGGTTTAGGCGTTTTATAAAGAAGCGCCTGAGCTTGACGGGATTGCCAATCACGCGATTACCCTTTAAGCTTTGCGGCGGGAAAATTTTTTCTATTTTAAAATTTCCTCAGAATAGTTTTTTTAAAGTCAAATTTCCTTCGAATGTTCTTTGAAGGCGAAAATTACCTGCGTGCGGTTTCTTTCAAAACGGAAATTTCCTGCGGACATTTTTTAAACTCGGCGGAAACGGATGCCGGAGATCCGGAATCTTTCCTTCGGCTTCGCGCCGCAGCGGATTTACATCGGGCGATCCGGAACGTTCGGCATACGACGCCGCCTGGCGCTTAACCCAGCGGGTTTCAGGCGACGGGGTAAAATTAGGCTCTTCCAGGAAAAGCTCGCGCCTGGCCTGCTGGGCGCCGGGAGCTTTTCCGGGAAGAGCCATTTTTCCAGGGCGGCGGCCCCGGAGTCCCGGAAAAACCCCTTTGCCGCGCCAGGCGCGCGGGGCTTAGGCCGAAGGGACTCCCTCGGCTGGAGGGAAAATAAACGCCTCCGGAAGCCCCAGGGGGGGTCCGGAGGCGCTGAGGTTTTAGGCGTGACGGCGGGGGCACGGCCGTTTTGAGGCAGGGGGGCTTGGCGGGGGGCCTGAAGGAGGCGCGGGCGCCGGTCCGGCAACTGGCCCTAGCTCGCCGGTTTCCCCGGCTCCGGCTTGAGGGCGGCGGCCAGGCGCTTCAAGACCGCCTCGGGCACGTCCGGCTGGCCGTCCCGGACGTCGTATATGGACCCGCACTTCTGGTTGGCGCAGGAGAAGAAGTCGTAGTCCACCCCGGTGCGGCGGCTGGTGCCCTTGCGGCGGTAAAGGTCCGAGCCGCAGCGGACGCACTTGAAGCCGCTGGGATCGCTCCTGGACGTCTTCCCGCCGGGCTTGCCGTTGACGTCCTGGTAGGTGGACCGGCAGGCGGGGAACCCGGAGCACCCCCAGAAGTTGTAGCCGCCCTCGCCCTCCTTGACCATGTGGCGCAAGGGCTTCCCGCAGTCGGCGCAGAGGTGGTCGGAGATGGTGGCGGTGGACTTCGCGCGCTCCGGGCCCGGCGCCCCGTTATTATCGTCCCAGGCGGCCTTGCAGTCGCGGTTGGCGCAGGCCCAGTAGTTCCAGCCCCGGCCGGTGGGCCCGTTGGGCTTTATCTTGTGGAGGATCTGGTCGCCGCACTTGGGGCACTTGCGGGAGGTCTTGACGGTCTTTCTCAGGGAGGACGGGTCGGGGAGCCCCCCCCCGTCGTCGAAGAAGGACCCGCAGGCGTCGTCCGGGCACTTCCAGTAGTTGTAGCCCTCGCGGCCCGGGGCGGCGTCCCGTTGCATGTGGACGAGGTCCTTGCCGCACTCCGGGCAGCCCACGCCCGAAGGGGCGGAGGGGGTCCTGGCGCTGTCGAAGTCCGGCTCGCCGCCCTTGTCGTTTAAGAAAGTCCGGCAGTCGCGGCGGGTGCAGGACCAGAAGTCGTAGCCCCTGTGGGCGGAAGACTCCTGGCGGGTGACGTGGCGCAGGTTCGAGCCGCAGGTGGGGCAGAGCTTGTCGGTGACAACCGAGACCTTGCGGCTTTCGGGATCAGGCGCCCCGCCCTTGTCCTCGTAGGAGGAGCCGCAGCCGTCGGCCGTGCATTTCCAGTAGTTGTAGCTTTCGGAGGGGGACCCCGAACGGAGCATGTGCCTTAAGGGGGCCGAGCAGTTGGGGCAGGGGACGTCGGTCAGCCCGCCCTCGGGGCTGTCCAGGTCCGGGGCCCCGCCTTTGTCGGGGAAGCGCTTCCGGCAGTCCCGGTTGGAGCAGGACCAGAAGTCCCACCCGCCGTTGCCCTCGAGATCGGCGAGCTTTATGTGGCGGTTTATGGGCGCGCCGCAGGACGGGCAGGGGTGCTCGCTTTCGAGGGTGATGCGGCGCGAGTCGGCGTCGGGGGCGCCGTCCGAATCGTTGAACGACGAGCCGCACTCCTTGTTCGGGCACTTCCAGTAGTTCCATTTGTCCCGGCCGCCGCTCCCGTCGCTCACCAGGTGCCTCAGCTTCGTCATGCAGACGGGGCAGGGGACGTCGGTCAGATCCCTCGCGGCCAGCGCGCCGCCCTCGAAGTCCGGCGCGCCGTCCAAGTCGTTCCAGCGGCTGTTGCAGGCGCGGTCGGAGCAGGCCCAGAAGTTCCACCCGCCGCCGCCGTCCGGGCCTGGGGGCTTCGTGTTGTGGCGGATCTGCCTGCCGCATTTCGGGCAGGTGTGCTCGAGGTCGAGGACGGACACCCTCCTGGATGCGGGGTCCGGGGCGCCGTCAAGATCGTCGTAGGAGGAGCCGCAGTTCGCGTCGGGGCACTTCCAGTAGTTCCAGGAGTCCCCGGGCCCGGAGCCTTTCTTAACGAGGTGCCTCAGCAAGCTGGAGCAGGCTGGGCAGGGCACGTCGGTCTGGCCGGACTGGTTCGGCAGCGGCCCGGAGTCCTGGTCCGGCGAGCCTTCGTTGTCGTTCCACCGCGTCCGGCAGGACCTGTCGGTGCAGGCCCAAAAGTTCCACCCGCCGGTCCCGTCCGGTCCCGGATCCTTCAAGTGGTGCCTTAGCTTCGCCCCGCAGACGCCGCACTCGAACTCGGAGTCCAGCGTGATCCTCCTGGAGGCCGGGTCGGGCCGCCCGTCCAAATCGTCGTAGTTGGAACCGCACTGGGGATCGGAG
This sequence comes from Deltaproteobacteria bacterium, assembly GCA_031267005.1. Classification (GTDB taxonomy): domain Bacteria; phylum Desulfobacterota; class Desulfarculia; order Adiutricales; family Adiutricaceae; genus JAIRZX01. The sequence continues at coordinate 4,286 of JAIRZX010000598.1, read as the reverse complement.
CACCTCCAGTAGTTCCATGAGCTTTGGGCGTCGGGCCCGTTGCGCACCAGGTGCTTCAGCATGCTGGAGCAGGCAGGGCAGGGCACGTCGGTGAGATCCCTGCCCGATCCCCTGCCGTCGACATCGGGCGCGCCGTTGGCGTCGTCGAAGCGGGCGCGGCAGCTCCGGTTCGGGCAGGCCCAGAAGTCGTAGCCGCCGGACCCGTCGGGGCCTGGCTGGCGCACGTGGCGCTTGAGGTGCTCGCCGCACTTTGGGCAGACCTCGAGCGTTTCCAGCGTCACCCTCCTGGTGGCGGGGTCGGGGGCCCCGTCCAGGTCGTCGAAGGAGGACCCGCAGGCGGGGTCGGCGCAGCGCCAGTAGTTCCAGGAGCTGTCGGCGTCCGCGCCGATCCTCACCAGGTGCCTGATTTTCCCGCCGCAACTGGGGCAGAGGTGGTCCGGGTCCGCGCTTCCCCCGCCCGTGTAGCTTCCCTGCAGATCCGGGGCCCCGCCGAGGTCGTTGTAGCGGGACCCGCAGGCGCGGTCGGGGCAAGCCCAGAAGTTCCAGCCCCCGGAGCCGTCGGCCCCTGGCTCCTTGAAAGAATGCCTGAGCGCCTTCCCGCACTGGGTGCAGAAATGTTCGGCGCTCTCTATGTTGCGCCTCATGGTGGCCGGGTCCGGCGCCCCGTCCCGGTCTTCGAAGGAGGCGCCGCAGGACTTGTCCAGGCATTTCCAGTAGTTGTAGGAACTGTCGGTCCCGGCGTCCCGGCGGAGGTGGCGGATTCCGCCTTTGCAGCGGGGGCAGACGTGGGCCGTGTCGGGGACGCCCAGGAAGGGGGACTCGAAGTCCGGCTCGCCTCCGGAGTCGTTGTAGCGTTTGAAGCAGCTCTGGGCCGTGCAGGACCAGTAGTTCCAACCCGGCTTCCCGTCCTGGACGTCTTCCTTCATGTTGTGGCGGAGGGCGCCGCCGCACGCCGGGCAGGAGCGGGCGGTCAGGATGGACACCCGCCGGGTCGAGGGGTCGGGGGACCCGTTGCGGTCGTCGAACGAGGAGCCGCAGTCGACGGTGTTAAGGCACCTCCAGAAGTTCTGGGGCGCGCCGTCCGGTCCGGCCCTGACCACGTGGCGCAGGTCCTCGCCGCAGGAGGGGCATTTGCGGGCGGGCTCCTGGGCCGCGAATTCCTCGGGGGAGTCCTGGAGCCATGAGGAGTCGTCGCCGCCGCCCTCGCCCTGGGCGGCCGGGCCTGGGGCAGCGGCCTCCCGGGCCCCGCCGCCGGTGCCGGGCTCCACGGGGGCCCCGTCCGCGCCGGCGTCCCGGGGGCTTTCGAAGTCAGGGGTTCCGGCCAGATCGGGCCATTGGCCGGTGCAGGACGCCCCGGTGCAGGACCAGGTATTGGAGCCGCCTGTCCCGTCGGCTCCGGATTCCCGGACGGTGTTCTCCAGGGGGCTCCCGCACAGGGGGCACTCCCGGGCGGTCCTGCGCGTCACCCACATGGAGTCCGGGTCGGGCTTACCGCCCCGGTCCGCGAAGCCGGCCCCGCAGTCCTGGTCCAGGCACTGCCAGTAGTTGACGGCCTTCCTGCCGTTCTCGGCCTTCCGGGCGACGTGCTTCAAGGGCTCCCCGCAGCAGTTGCAGAACTGCCCGGAGGTGGGGGCGGAGCGGAAGCGGGTCTCCAGGTCAGGACCGCCGTCCCGTTCGGGGAAGTAGCTCTTGCAGGCGCGGTCCTGGCACGCCCAGTAGTCGTAGCTCGAGGGGGAGCCCGGGTAGGGGCCCTTCTTGTAGCGGCGGAGCTTTGAGTCGCAGACCGGGCACTTAACGTCCGTCGCGGCGCTGATCCGCCTGGACTGCCATTCGGGCGCGCCGTCCTTGTCGTTCCAGAGCGAGCCGCAGGAGTCGGAGGAGCACCTCCAGTAGAAGGCCCTTGGGCCCGCGGCCCCGGGCCTCGCGCACCGCCTCAGGGGGTTCCCGCACTCGGGGCAGCTGAGTTCGTCCCTGCCGGCCTCGGTCGGGCCAGGGTAGTCCGGCTTTCCGTCCCTGTCGTCTATTGTGGTCATGCAGTCGTCCTTGGAGCATCTCCAGAAGTTGTAGCCCCCGGCTTCGCGGCCCCCTTCGCGCGCCAGGTGGCGCATGGGGCTCCCGCAGTCGGGGCAGGTGAAATCCGTTAAAAACGACGTCCGGCGCGTCGCGGGGTCGGGGGCCCCGCCGCGGTCGTCGTAGGATGAGGAGCATGCCGGGTTCCGGCACTTCCAGTAGTTCCAGCCCCGCCCGCCCGGGCCGGGTTCCCTCAACATGCGAGCCAGGGGCTCCCCGCAGGCCGGGCAGGCGGCGGCCCCGTTTTCGCAAAGCTGCCTCCTGAAACCCCTCAGCTCGTCCTGGAGGGCGGCGTAGGCGTCCTTGACGACGGGCAGGTACTCGGCCCGGCCCTCCGCGATGCAGTCCAGCCGCTCTTCCAGCCCCCTCGTGAAACCGTACTCCAGGAAGCCGAAGGCCCCCTCCATCAGCCCCACCAGCTCCTCGCCGGTCAAGGTCGCCTCCAGCTGCCTCTTCTTGTTCTCCTGGACGTATCCCCGCGCGGATATGTTGCCCATGATGGAGGCGTAGGTGGAGGGCCTGCCGATGCCCCGGCGCTCCAGTTCCCGGATGAGCGCGGCCTGGGTGTAGCGGGGAGGGGCCTGGGTGCGCCTCGTCCTCACCTCGCCCCGGTCCGGGGAGATCCTGGCTCCCTCCTCCAGGGCGGGAACGGGGTTGTCAAGCTCGGGATCCTCCTTCTCGTCCTGGGCCTGGTCCCTCGGGGTCAGCGTCTTCCAGCCGGGCGCTATGAGCCTTCTGCCCCTGGCCTCGAAGACCGCCGTGACCCCGCGGGGCCCAGAGGGGGGTGCCGCGGCGCCTCCGGGCGGGGCGCCGGAGCCGGCGGGAAGGGCGGCGGGCGGCCCGCCGGCGGAGTTTGACTGAGCTTCCGGGGAGCCGGGTCCGGGGGGCGGGGCGGCTTCGGCGGAAAGGCCGGTTTTCCCCCGACCGTCGCCGCCCGCGAGGACGGCCAGGAGCCCGCCGCCGGGGGGGTTGCCCTTGGCGCGCGGGGGGGGCGGGACCTGCCGGGGGGGAAGGGTCGCGGCCGCCTCCAGGACAGCCCGTACGGACGAATAGTTGGCGTCGGCCAGCTGGGAGGCCACGGCCCTCACGCGGATGAGGCGGTAGAGGGCGCGCTCGTCGTCGGACTCGCCCGCGTCCTCCACGGCGGCGTGAACGGGGCGTATGGCCTCGTGGGCCTCCTGGGCCCCCTCCCGGCCCTTGAAGGCCCTGGGCTTGTCCGGGAGCGGCCAGCCCTTGTTCGCGGCGAGCCTCCGGATGTCGGATACGGCCTCCTCGGACAGGGCCGGGCTGTCGGTCCTCATGTAAGTTATGTGGCCGCCCTCGTAGAGCTTCTGGGCCGCGGCCATGGCGGCCTCCGGATCGAGCTTCAATGCGTTGAAGGCCGCCTGCTGCAGGGTGGAGGTTATGAAGGGCGGCGGCGGCGCCTGGCGGGTCTCGCTCTGGGCGTAGGAGCGGACCGTAAGCTCCTTAACGGCAGCGAGGGCCTCGGCCGCGCCGCGGTCCCGGAAGAGATCCTCGCCCGGGAGAAGCAGGGGCTTGGCGTTCAGGACTGCCTTCCAGGAGCCGGGGGCCCCCTTGGCACCGTTGAAATATAAGTCCACCGCGAAGTGCTGGACGGAGGAGAAGGCCCGGATCTGGCGCTCGCGGTCCACCACGAGCCTCAGGGCCGGGGACTGCACCCTGCCCGCCGAGAGCTTCTGGCCCGAGGCCTCCGAGACTGCCGGGGAGACCCCGTAGCCGTAGAGGCGGTCCAGGACCCTCCTGCCTTCCTGGGCGCGGACGAGGTTCATGTCGATGGGCCGGGGGGCCTCCAGCGCCTTCCTTACGGCCTTTTCCGTTATCTCGGTGTAAGTGACCCTCTTGGGGTCCGTGAGCCTCAGGGTCTGCGCGAGGTGCCAGGCGATGGCCTCGCCCTCCCGGTCCGGGTCAGTGGCGAGGAAGACATCGGAGGCGGCCCTGACGCGCCCGGAGAGCTCCCTTATGATCTGCTCGCCCCGTTCGGTGTTAACGTAGCAGGGCTTGAAGTCCGGGGGGCCCACGCCCACGGCTTTCACGGGAAGATCGCGCACGTGCCCAAGGCTCGCGGTCACCTGCCAGCCGTCCGGCAGGAACGAAAGGAGCTTTTTAATCTTGCCTCGGGACTCGACGATCAAAAGGTTCATGTTGCCGGACGGGGGCCGCGCCTGGCGGCGGGGCGGGTTTGGGGGCTGGCGGAA
>JAIRZX010000573.1 GCA_031267005.1 Deltaproteobacteria bacterium | reverse complement strand
GTGTAACCGGCGAATTTGTCTCTTCTCAAACGTACCTCCTTACGGACTCAGGCCCGGTTTCATGGGGCCCGCCCGCAACGCCCCCTCCGGGCGGGGGCGTTGCGGGGCAGGGCCGCCGGCCGCATTAAGGCCTTGCGGCAATTTTTTTGTTCGAATCGACGGACGGTAGCCTCGTCAGCCGCCCTTAAGGAAAGCGGCAAACAATTTCATTGCAAGGGCGGCGCCATTGCGGCCTGCGGGGAGGGGTTCCCCGGCGGCAACCGGGCGAACCGTCAAGCGGTTTGGGGGTTCCGCCGGTCGCTGCAGTTTCCGGGAGGAAGGGTTAACGAACGGTAAAGCTGGCAAAAAACGCAAAAAAATAGCAAAAAAAGCAAAATATAATTTTCGGAAACCGGAACAAAGCAAAAAATACTTTGCTTTTTCCGCGTTTGATCGTTTGGTTCTGGACAAGGGGGGAGATAAGCGGTTTGGGGGAGTCGCGTAAGCGAAAGGAAGCTGAAAGGCGCGAAAGGCTCTGGACGGTTGCGGCGAAGGCCTTCGAACGCGGCAAAGGCGGGCGTTTAGCGAAAGCCGTTGGGCAGGGTGGCCCATTGGGGGCGGCGCCGGAAGCGCGGAGGCGATTCCGGGCAGGCGGCAAGGTACCGCAGAAGTTGCGGGGGGTGGTTTTGCGAGGCCGCATTAGGCAGGAAAACGCCCCGTGAGGCTTCAGGAAGCCGGGAAAGGGCCGCGCGGATGCTGGAAGAGGCCGGTTGGATAGCCCGTGGACGTAACAATAATTGTCCATGGATCGATTTGTACTCGCGCGCTCCGAACTTTTTTGTACTCGCCCGCTCCGAACTTTATTTTCCGTATTCGGCTAAGGGTTTTTCCATTCGTCCCTCCTTACGGCTGATCCGCCGGTCTTGCGACGGATCCGCAGGCGGAAGGATGGCCGGGCAGATTGGGCAACTGGATCACTGATGACGGAGCAGTTAGCTACAATAGATGCAGGTGCAAAAAGTCATTTTGGCCCAAGGAGGGGAGTCGATGCTCGCCTACCCCTCCCACCCGGAAAATTCCTCGCCTCGTGCGTATCTGTTCACAGCTGAAGCAGGGGCGACTGCCTACGAACCCTGGACGACCTTCGTCCAAGCCCAGGGCGGATCTTTCCTGGGGAACATGACGGCCTCCCTACGGATTTAGGGGCCATTCTCCGAACCCGGGGCAGGCGTCCCTCCGGACTCTGGGTGCCTCCCGCCGATCTCCGGGAGACTTCAAGCGTGAACGGATACCCTCGTGCGCGCTATTGAGAATGGAACGCAATAAAGGTTCTCGGGAGTGCTTTGAAGTCTGATTTAGGAATAAAAAGTCATTTTAGGAGCATAATTCCAGCTATGTTTGACATAATTTTGCCTTTCTAATTCTTTAACCCCATCTCGTACCTGAAAACTCTCCCGAGGCTAATGCAGAGCGCCGTCATCTTGATCTTGGGGCTGGCCTTCAGTATGCCCCTTATCCTTAAACGGCTTATGCCGTGCTTGTTCTTTCCGATGCTGTATGTCGCCTCCTTCCCGGCCCGCATCCGGTACAAGACCTTGGACTTTCCGGCAGCCATGTCCGTGCGCCGCATGTCGTTTACGGCCTTCTTCGAGCTGAACGCCGTCCGGCAACTCTTCAGGCACGGGCAGACGCGGACGTCGAGTTCCCCGGCGGGGCCGCCGTCCTCGCCGCAGGGGCAGGACTCCGGCCTCCGCGCGGGCGGGGCGGCGGGCGCGGGAGCCTCAAGCGTACCCGGGGCGGCCTTCGGCTCCTTGCCGGGGACCGGCACCACCAGCTCGCAGCCTTTCCCCTTGGCCATTTTGTAGTTCTCGAAGGAGCCGTAGTCCGTGTCGGCCATCATAACGTCGGCGTCCGCGCCCAGCTGCCTGCCCCGCTCTATCGCCCCGGCGAGCGCGTACTGTTCGTGTTTGTCGGCGCCCTCCGCATCGACGCTGAAGATGCAGACGGGCTTCCTGTCGAGCCGCCCGCCGTCCCCGTCGCCGAAGAGGGCGGGGCAATCGAACAGTTCGGCCGTCTGGGCCTTGAGCCCCTTGCCCTTGCGGCCGGAGCAGGTCACGTCCGGGCGGCTGTTGCTCTGCAGGGAATCCGACCTGACGTCTTTGGGGTTCTTGGGCTCGACCCTGCAGGGCCCGCCGTCGGGCCCGGCGGGGATCACGTTGCACTGCTCGCGGAGGGCCCGCTCCGTCAGCCTGAAGGGGAGGGAGTAGCCGAAAGATGTTGTGCGAAAAGTTTGCTTCACAGGCTCAAGGGAACAACCGAATGTGAAGTTTGCTTTACGGGTTCTAGGGGCCAACCGGGCATGAAGTATCTTTCACATGTTTTTTTTGCACTGGCATCAAAATTGTCGGTTCAGAAATCGAAAACTGTTCGCTTTTGATCGCCCCGAACGATAAACGACTGAGACGTTAGCGTTTCTGGACGTTTCTGGGGAGTCGAAAGTAATTCAGCAGGGCATCCCGGAGTTCCGCGGCTTTTCACCGGCGCATTGGGCGAACCCAGCGATTAATCGCCTTTTCCCGCTATTGCTCCGGCCCTGCAAAACTAAACCCTCCGTTTCTCGCGACCCTCCGTTTCTCGCGCTATTCGCGGCCGAGCATAAAGGCCGGGGGCGATTCAACCCGGGAGGTTGGGGGAGGGGGGACCGGGGGGAGGCGGAGACGGGCGGCTGAAACCGGGCAGTCCACGCAATGCCCCGCCATCCCGGCGTTTAGTTTTAAACGCCATGGCCCGCAGTGGATTTCCGGAATTTTAGCAAGTTTGGTGGAGCGGGGCTTGCTGAACGCGGATACTCGGAAGCCGCCGTGCCGCAATTCAGACGCCTTCCCGCCGTCTTTTGGCCCGACGGACGGGCCCGTCGGCGTTCAGTGCCTCGCGACGGAACGGTTTCGGGTCTATCCCGAACCTGCCCAGGCGGTAGGACAGAAGCTGGCGCGATATGCCCAGGACCCTGGCCGCGTGCGACACGTTCCCGCAGTTGTCGGCTAAGGCCTTGCGCAACTCGGCCTCCTCCTTCTGGAGGCGCGCGAGCAAGTTCGGCGTTTCGCCGGGCGCCGCTTTGGCGGCCTCACGGGGGAAAGGGAAGGCCTCGGGGGCCGGGGCGGGCCGCGCCCCGACTGCCGGGCCCTCTGGCACCGTCCCGTCCTGGCCTGGGACTGGGGCGCAGGAGAGGGCGTAGAGGTAGTGCTCGTGGACGTGTTCCAGGCCGATCACGAGTTCGTCCTTGACCTGGGAGAGCGAGCCGGCCAGCATGTGCTCCAGCTCCCGGACGTTGCCAGGCCAGGAATACTTCCTCATCACCTCCCACAGGGCCGGGTCCACCTTTATGGCCTGCTTGCCCAGCAGGTTGTTGTACTTGTTGAGGAAGTAGTCGGTCAAAAGGCCCAGGTCGTCGGGCCGCTTCCTCAAGGGCGGGATGTTCACGAGCACCACGGCCACCCTGTAGAAGAGATCCGGGCGCAGGCGGCCGGAGCTCAGGGCCTCGTTGGGGGACGAGCCGATGGAGACCACGAGCTTCAAGTCCAGCTCGGTGGGTACGGAGGAGCCGACCCTGAAGGCTTTCATTTCCTGGATGGTCCGCAGGAGCTTGGGCTGGAGTTCCAAGGGCATGGAGTCGAGCTCGTCCAGGTACAGCGTCCCGCCGTTCGCTTCGGCCATGAGCCCCGGGCGGTCTATGGCGCCGGTGAAGCTGCCCTTGGTCGTGCCGAAGAGGAGCCCCTCCAGGAGGTTCGCCGGGATGGCGGCGCAGTTGAGCGCGAGGTACGGCTTCCCGCGGCGGGGGGAGGCCTGGTGGGTGAGCTTGGCCAGGAGTTCCTTTCCGGAGCCCGTCTCGCCCGATATGAGGACGGGGAAGCCGTTGGCAGCGTTGGACTTGACCCTGAAGACGGCTTTCAGGAATTCCGGGTTCTGGCCCACGATGTTCGAGGCGGGCATCCTTATGGGCACGAGGCCCGGCCATTGGACCGCGGGGTTTTTGTAGGCCCGCGCCTGGCTGAATTCCCCCAGGAGAGGCTGCGTGAAGCACAGCGACCCTTTGACCTCGTTTCCCGTGCAGACCGGGTAGACCCAGTAGGCCGCGTTAACCACCCGCCCCTTGAAGTTCTTGTAAGGGTAGATGTAGCCCAGGATCGGCTGCCCGGTCTTCTGGCAGATGTCCATGACGTTGGGGCCGTTAATCGGGGCCAGGGCCTCGTACTCGCGCCGGCCCAGCATCTCGTCCACCTCGATGCCGTCTATCTTGGAGTGGGCGTCGTTGTAGTAGACCACGCGCCCGGAGGTGTCAGTCATGATGACGCCCAAGGGGAAGTGGTCGAACATCTCCTTCAGCGACTCCTGGCTGAAGGCGAGGGAATCGGGGAAGTTATCGAGGTCCCGACCGGAGCCTCTGGGAAAGGCGTTCGGCATGTCTCACCCCCTTATTTCAAGTCTATAGGGAAGGCTCTTTGATTGTCAATCGCGCCGCCGGTAAGCCGGTAAGCCGTTAAGGCGGTAAGCCGTTGACGAAGCGACGCGGGAGGCCGGACTGGGAGGGGGCGGGAGGGCGTGTGAGACGGGTGGGGGGATGGTGCGGTCTTAGCTGCGTTTTGATATGGTCGGCAAGCGGAGTTGCGGCAAGGCAGAGCCTTGGGAAGGCGAGGCGGGGGAGGCCCGGGCGGCGGAGGTGCCGGGAGGGCGGAGGACAAGTTAGAACGCTATCGGTCTCCTGTCTGTTTTTTATTTTAGAAATTGATTTTATCGCGCGGTACCAGGATCCTCCAGCTCCGATATCCCCTGCCCAAGTTCAACTTCAACTAGCCGGTTTGGGAGGCTCGGTGCCTTGGCGACCTCGCGGAGCCCATGCCGGAGCCTCGGCGCTCGGGTATAGGCCGGCACTCCAGCGGTGCGGTCGCAGATCCCTCCACGCCCGGGACGACGGGACGGTCGCACAGGGCCGGGCGGTGGAAGGCGGGCGTTCGGGAGGGTTCAGCCCTGATTTCGGGACGGGAGTCCCGCTTCCGGATGCACGGCAACGACGCGGGGGGCGCGTCGGGGCCGGGGCGGCGGGAGCCTTTCCCGGACGTCTCCGAGGACAGGCACGGGCGCCCCAGGGATGCGGTTTAGGCGAAGGGCTCCGGCGGCTGAAGCCACGGCCCTCTCAGCGTTCGCCGAGCACGGGGCCCTGAAGCGGAGGGCGGGAGGTTCTTCCTCCGCGGTCATGCCAGCGGGAACAGCGGGAAAGAAGTCATCGGGGTCGGCTCGGCGGTTTCAGGGAAGGGGAAGTCGTCCCTTGCCCAGCTCGGCCGAGGAACGGGAAGGCCCGGGCCGCGTCCGCTTAATTTCTCCCGGCCTTGGAAGGCTTGCGGGGAGGGACGGAGTTTCAAAGGCGCGTCAGTCCCTTCCCGTTCCGAATCGCGGGAGCGGGGCGGGCGAGGTGAAGGGTCGGTGGCCTCCGGGCCAAGAACGCTCTTAATCCGAACTTCCGCAGGTCACTTTATAGCTATAGCAGACAGCATAAGGATTTTAATGAACTTGTAGTTATTTCTGGTACCTACATGATAGCTAAACAAGTGATGATTACCAATCGATCATCTCAAAGAAGCTAATATTAACCTACTAGCTCGTATGAGACCGCTTTAAAATCTCTCGGGCCCACTGTGGGAACGCAAGCCCGCTGACGGAGATCGACCCAGGCTTAATGGTTATTCCCTATTTTCTCGGATGAGCTTGGAGGTGGGCTAGAGCCCCCGCCCTAACGGGGAGGGGGGTAGCGGGGGGAGGTGAGTTGGTAGCAGACGAGACGTCAGCTGGAAATATGCCGGGCCCGGTCCGGCTGTCCTGATTTGTTAGGGAGCTGTACGGAAGCCTTGTAATGGGAACGGAGCCCCGCAATACAACACCTATTTTCCAGTTTTCCTTATTCCTTCAAGCAACGCTAAAGCCCTCAACTCGTAAGGGGTAACAGGTGTCCTTACAAGTGTTTTGGTCTTAGAGCCACCTGTACCAGAAACTACAAAATGATAATTGCTGCATGCTAATGTATTTAATACGTTTTGAAAACTCATTGCCTCGGCTGTAGCATCAACCATGCCAGTCGATTCCTTATTCTTAGCAGTATCAGACTTTGGAGGCTTCAGGGCAGGATTTCTGTTAGCCTTAAGCTCCTGCTCAGGATCAGCGAATGTCAGAGGCCTCCAAGCCGTTTTCATATGCCAAAGAACGTATTCAGCAAGCATAACGATGAATATATGGCTACGGATTCTATCGTCTGCAAAATGGAAAATAGGCCTCACGCGGAGATCAATGGACTTCTTGGACCTGAACCCCCTGTCGACAAGGGCCAAATCCTTATATCGCCTGACGCATTCCTCGGGGTCCATCAACTCGAACGGGAGCGATGTCCGTACCACAAATACTCCGTCTAATAATTTTTCTTTATCAATTATATCCTGTTTCAATGAATAATCAAAATGTCCCTCTCCCCATTCCGTCTGAAAATATTTCGCTACATTCCGTTTATTTTTGGCTTCGCCTACTGCTTCTCCAATGGTCTTAATATCCCTGAGAGAGCCAGATATTACTCTTGACTTGATTTCATCGAAAAACTTTGTTGTATCTTTTATCAATGAGTCTCTTGTCTTTTCTCTCTCCTGCCTTTCATCGGGATTTCTACAAGCTATAAGCCTATCGTTCGGGAACTCAACTGATACGAATTCAAACAGATCTCTTTCAACGAATTCGTTTAGTGGTTTCGGAGAGTCTTTAATTATCTTATGTAATGAAGCGGCTCGCAAAGCTGATATATAATGAATGCCTTCATATTGAGATTGTATTAGAATTATATCTTTACCGGAAATTTCTCCTCTGTCGCCAACTATTGTAAAATTTTTGATGCCGCACTCAAGAAGAACGTCGACTGAAGGCATAAAAGTCGAATAATCGGAAATATTTCCAGGATAAATATCAATCCTCAACGGACGTCCGTACATGTCAGTAGTCTGGGCGTAGTTGATTTGAGTCTTGCCTTTCTTTTTGTCTCTTGAGTAATCCATCCTCGGTAGTTCGCAACCTGTTTCTCTTTCCTGGCCGTGCCTGTCAAATTTAAGGGATCTCTCTCCCTCGTAATAGCTCGACGATACGTCGACGAACACTATAGAGCCATCGGAAATGTGCCTGCGGACCAGTTGACTTTCTATGTCTGTCTTTCTGGTGAGCACCCAGTCCATGGCTCTATAAATACGGTCCAAAGAGCAATCAAGCAGGTGAAGCCTTAACCCTACTGAAGTGGTCTTAAAAAGAACTCTTGTTGAATACTTGCTCATGGGATCAATAATTCTTAGAACCACAAGAGCCGCAATCACGTCTCTTTCAGGGCAAGGCTGAAGGGATATAATTTCCATCAGTCCGAGGTGTTCCATCGCCGTCAGGACCGCATTAACGTGCCCGTCCGAGATTCCAGACAAAGGATCGTATTCAGAACTTCCGTATAAAAGTCCTGAGCAAAAAGGATGCTCTTCGTTGATACATCCCTTGTAATATTTTAATAACGCTTCTTTTTCAGCGTCTGACATACCAGTTACATTATGCAGGTACTTAGTGGTGACCTTGCAGCCTATCCGAACAGATTCCCGGATCCATTCGACCGTAGTTCCTTTGGAGTTTGTCCTGGTCCAGATATTCACTACAAACTCCCTATTTTGGGTGCGCTAAAACTAAAACGCCACAAAGCATATGGCACGGAATTTGCTAAATACAGCATATGGCACGGAAATTGCTCGGACTTGATATGATAGTTCGGAACCTGGATCTGGTTGAGTCAACGAACACAGGTCGCAGACGGAAGCCTCTCGTAAAAGTCCGGTCCTAAGAACAAGGTAGGCATCCGCCAGGCGGGCAAACGGGGGGGGGGACAGGCAGATTGATACCTTCCAGGCCGCGATCAGGACCTGGAACCATTCCCCAGGGTTCTTCACAGACGGTTGCCAGAAGTGCCGACAGGTTCAAGAATTAGTCAGCCTCACCGGGTAGGGAGCTGACCTACGCTATTATTATAGCACACCTTACCTATTATGTTCTCCTGAGATACTATAGGTCCTTGATACCTACATCGTATTCTCATTTTGCTATTATATAAAGATTATAGAAGAATGTCTGCGAAAGTTGGGCTTAATGTACGCTTAACGACGACCGGCGGGCCCGAAGGTTGCCGCGGCCGTCCGGCTCGGAGACCGCAGTAACTCGGGCGCGTTTCTTGGCGGCGCCCCCCCGTCAGGCAGAGGCCCATCGGGGCCGACTGGCTATTAGGAGCCCCCCGGCGTGTCCTGCCCCTCTAAGGCCGCGCGGTTTCCCGTCCGGCCTCGTTAAGGAGACGGGCGGGGGAGCGGCGGGCTTTTCGGCCTGGAACGCGCCGTTGCCAGTTTCATCGGGCGACGCGGATTTCGGGATGCCCCGTGGCTTGGGCGGTGCCGCCTCTGAGGGGTGACTCGCAGGAACCGCGAGAGGGTTGAAGCTGTCTTCAGGCGGGCTCGGGCTGGAATGGGATTGCCGGTGGGGAGCGACGTCCGGCGAAGGCCGAGAGGGGGAGGAGGGGAGGGACGGTCGGAAGCGAGGCGGTCAGTTTCGTGTCAAAGTCGGCCGGCTAGGAGTTTGCCGCTCCGCCCGCCGCGCTTTCCGCTTGGATCGGGGGCTGAGACGCGATTCGGGGAGGAAAGGCACCGGAAGGGTTCCGGCGTCATCCCAGTCTTGGCGGATTCGCGTCAGATCCGAGCAGGCGGCGGCGGGAGCAGGGCAGGGGCTCCCGTTTCGCCTCCGCCAGAGGAGATGGCCGGGCGGGCCCGCGTGGCGGTCGCGAGACTTCATCCGTCTGGGAGTTCCGGTCTTGACGGCCGGCCAGGCCCTCTGCAACATGGACGTGAGCGCCGGACGTTCAATGGGCGGGGGGGGGCGGCCAGGCAGGGGCAGGCGAGTAGGCGCTGGGTAGCCGAAGCCGGAAGCGGCGGCCCGGCGGTTACCCGGCGCTTGGTTCGCCCTGTCCGGATGCAGCCATGGATTCCGATCCGGGGCTCCCGCCGCCACGGGGACCGGCCTGTGTCCTTGGACGCTTCCTGTCCGTGCGGGATCCTCGCGGGTTGTCTAAACAGCCCTTTATGTAAGCGGTGTCCTCCCGCAGATTCGAGACAGAGTCAGACAACTTGTCGAGTCCCGTCTGGAACCCGCTCATCCTGGTGCCCGCTTCTAGAAACCTGCTGTCCAAAGATGCCTGAAGGGTAGATACGCTGGCACCCAAATCTCCAATCCTGGCTTCCAACCCGGCCATTCCGGCTTTCAGGCCGCCTACATCGGCTTTCAGGCCGCCTACATCGGCTTTCAGGCCGCCTACATCGGCTTTCAGGCCGCCTACATCGGCTTTCAGGCCGCCGACATCGGCTTTCAGGCCGCCGACATCGGCTTTCAGGCCGCCGACATCGGCTTCCAACCCAGCCATCCTGGCTTCCAGGCCACCTAGACGGGTGTCAATTTTGCCAAGATTGAGTTCTATGGAGTTAAACGCCCTGCGGCCGAAAAAACCGAGAAAGAATATACCAAGGGTGAGAAGTGCTCCGAAGAACCACATTAAAGTTTGGAGATCGGGGGTCATTCAACAACCTGCGGTAGTTTTGCCAGGCGCCGAGTCGCTCTTGCGGACTGAACTTTGCGAACCGTTGTCCCGGAAGACCCATTGCTTCCTGCGGCATGGCCTGCAGTTTCCTTGAAGGGGCTTGGC
>JAIRZX010000566.1 GCA_031267005.1 Deltaproteobacteria bacterium | reverse complement strand
CCGTGGTGCCTTTGTTGACCTTGATCCACATGAAAGCGTTATATCAAAAACTTGAGGGCTGTCACCCCGGTAGGAGGTTGGGACCTTCAAGATGGGAGAGGAATATGCGTTGGGCTTGGGGCTGATTTCACACAAAAGGTCCATTTTGTTAAACTTGGGCCGGGGAGCAGAGGCAGGGTGATGCGGTCCTGGGCGGGGTGATGCGGTCCTGGGCGGGGGGAGGCGGCCCTGGGCGGGGGGAGGCGGCCTTCTGCCATGTGAACGGATACGCCGGGAAGGAACGGATACGCTGCGAAGCTGGCCCTAAGTCTCCTCAGTCCTGTCGCCGTGGAGATTCGGCAGAACTCCGAGTGACGCCGCGCTAAGCCGCTCCGCTTGCCGAGATTCCGCGAAGTTCGGCGGTAGTTAGGCCATCGATGGAATGGAGGGAGCGCTCCCCCCCTTTCAGCGTGCCAGCGTCCCGCCGACTCCCCACGTATCATCTCGCCGGGTGATGGGGGCATGCGGGCAGACCCGGTCTCGCCAGCAAAACGCCGGTAGCCGGAAGGCGGCCGGGAGCGGCTCCTGGTTGCGGGAACGGGACGCCGAACACACGAACCCGGCGTCAGGCTTGCGTCGTCTGGCTCCTGATTTCGCAATGACTTTCGCTCAGCGAAGAAGGAGTGTCTGGCGCTGTTTGGGACGTTAGCGTTTTTCGATGCCGACGAGGCGCGCCGTGACCTGTGTTCTGGCGTTAATAGCCCGGCTGGGAAAATTTCTTCTAATCGGGCGACCCTGTAGGCTCCGGCGTAGTCCTTGCGGATTATTTGATCTTCGGCTTTGTCGAGGGCGGCGGACAGTGCCTTCTCCTTCGGCTACATTTTTACCAGATTCCGTGCGTCACTCGTTGCCTTCCGGCCATTTTGTTTTTTCCCGCGGATAGCTGTATTTTGGCTCGATTGCCACGCGGACATCGTTACGGAGGAAAGAGGTGACGCCTGACCGGCCCTCGCGTCAGGAAGCTTCAGTCAAGATACGAAATCCAGCGGATAGAAGGCTGAATGGAGTATCGCGCGAAAAAAATTACCGGTTCCGGTGAGCTTCGATGGAGCATCCTGGTATTCGGTTTGCTTGGATGCCTGGTGCTGGAAGCAGGAGATAGATGAAAAAGGTTATGGAACATTCTGATAATTTTTCCTGGGTTCTTTTGCAGCAAGGCGATCGGAATATATGTCGAATGATAGCTTATATATTAGTCTTACCGATTAAAAATTTCATTGAATATGTCATCCATTAATTATGAATCGACTTCCTAGTTTGATGTTTTGAACGTGTAAGCTAATTGCTGAATTATTGCCATTTGGATTAAATATTAGAATAATATCCAATATATAACCATGCTATATAAGGATTTACTGCGATGCTTTATCTAATATGTTGCTAGAATGGTAATAATTTTAAATTTTATACAAGTCTTGTCATTATGATTAACTTGCCGATTGTCAAATATCCTCTGTGAAACAGAACTGTCAATTGGCCAATGCCAGAAAGCTCGGTTATGGTGACTTGCCGATCAGGATAGACGGCAAGGCCCAGCTGGTTTATGTCAAGTTGATTATCCCTGATAAGGGCGGAAAGTCTGGAAGGCAATCTTCGGCTTGGCCAAGAAAAGCCCAGGCGCTTTTCGTCAAAAATTTCATGATAGGGCACTGGTAAATTTATGTTAATTTCCGTGCCAGTTGTAACCGCAGTGCCGTTCCAGTTTTTTGGCTTTCAGATCGTCGGCGTCGATGCCAGGCGGGAGTTCCCCGTTGGCTTTCAGGCTCTCGAGAGTATCATCGAACCTGTCTTCGAAAAGAACGTAAAACTCGTTGCTGTTGAAACTGAAAAATCCCAGCGAATCTTTTGCCAATCGAGATGTATTTGAAGTTGTTGGCTCCGGAGTCGAGGGAGGCGATGGCGAACCTGGTTATGCCCGTGACGAAGGCGAAGCGGACTTGCCTGAAGTTCGTTTTTCTATGCCTGAAATAACCGCGCGTGACATTGCCCGCTTGGAGCAAGCCGATAGCTCGAACTCTGCGCGGACCTTGCCCAGCTTCCCGTCGTCTGACAATTCTTCGAAAGCAGTCTCGGCCTCGCGCCCGCAGGGTCATGCCGCCGTCGCTCCGGCGCCGTCCGAGGCGAATCGGCCATGCGTGGCCTTCGAGGCCTTGTCGTCCGCCTCCCCTCCCCGCAGGCCCGGCGCGGTCATTTCCGCGAAGATCCCGGTTTTTTTGGCATTAAGGGCCGCCCGTGGGATAATGGTCGCGGCCCGGCCTTCCAGGCCGCCGGGTTGCCCTGCCGCAACCCCCGCACGGGCGGGACCGCCCATCCCTCTGCCCCAGGCTTGAAGCCGGGGCACGGGGCCCCAGCAAGGAGACAGCCATGAGCCAGCCCCTAGACCCCAGCGCCCGCAAGATTTTCGCCGAGGCCAGGACTTACAACGAGTACGAGCCCAAGCCCCTTTCCGACGAGCTCGTTCGCGAGTTGCACGGCCTTTTCAAGTGGGGCCCCACGGCGGTCAACTGCCAGCCGGGCCGCTTCGTCTTCGTGAGGTCCCCCGAGGCCAAGAAACGGCTCCTGCCAGCGCTCTCCCCCGGCAACGTCGCCAAGGTGGAGAGCGCCTCCGCCACCGTCATAATAGGCTCGGACCTGAAGTTCTACGAGGAGCTCAAGGTCCAGTGGCCGGCCTACGACGCCTCCGGGCCCTACCGGGGCGACGCGGCGCTGGCCGCGGCCACCGCCCTCCGGAACAGCTCGCTCCAGGGGGCCTACCTCATCCTGGCGGCCAGGTCCCTGGGGCTGGACTGCGGGCCCATGAGCGGCTTCGACAACGAAAAGGTGGATGCGGAGTTCTTCCCAGGCGGGCAGATCAGGAGCAACTTTCTGATTAACCTCGGCTGGGGCCGGGAGGGGGCCTTCTACCCCCGCGGGCCCAGGCTGGACTTCGACAGGGCCGTTACGATCCTCTGAGGGATTTCAGGCCGCAGACGTTCCGTTGAAAGTCCCCTCAGGGCCGCTCCGGGGGGCTCTCCCGTGAGTCGTCTCCGGGGGGCCAATCTGTCAGGGTCGGAGGGAGGCCTTCGGTTCCGGCGAGGCAGGGGCCTCCGGTCCAGAGCGCTGGCGGCCTCCCGATCCCGCGCGTGGGGTGGCTGTCCGGCCCCGATCGGCCATGGGCCTTCCGGCACCGCCCGGGCGAAAGACTCCCCGTTCCTCGAAAAGCCCCGGAAGGCCTTAAAGCCCCGGAAGGGCTTAGAAAGACAAAAAAAGAGCCCCTCGGGAGGGGCATAAAAGGGCCACGGCGGAGTGCCGGTCGGCACGCGGCCCTTCGGCCGGGCGGGGAAAAAGCCCGGCGGGCTCGCCAGCAACCCTGGCGGGGAAAGCGGCGAGGAAGGAACGCGCCTCTTGGTGGGGGCCGCGCAAGCAGATCCGGAGCTCCGGCGGCAAGGCGGGGGGCGACTTGAGGCACCACCCGCCGGGAAATGCGACCGAGGCGGAGGCTGTCGGGAGGCCCGCTCCGGGCGGCTACTTTTTCTTCTGCTTTTGCTGGCCCACGCGGACCTTGCTCGCGTCCTTGGACTCCACCTTGATGTGGGTGGCCATGTTGCAGTTGCCCAGGCGCCACTTAACGACCGGGTCGGGGAATACGGCGCAGTACATTTTGTCGTCGTAGGGGAAGGTCCGGTCGCAACCCTCGCACTTCGCGTCGAGGACGCGGCAGCTTTTTCCGCTGTAGGCGCAACCATCTTTCTTCATAAAGCCGCACTCGGCCCCGCTCCTAACGGAATCACACAACATGTCTAGTCACCTCGCGGGCCTTCCGGCGGAAGGCAAAAAACTGCCGGGGCCCGGGGGGGCTCCGGTTAGGAGAGAGCATTATCACCTCTCGCGGGGCCGATGTCAAGGGTATTCGCCCGGAAGCCCGGAAGCCCGGAAGCCCGGAAGCCCGGAAGCCTGGAAAAGGAAAAGCGCCGTCCCGAAGGTCCCGGCCGCCGTCCTGGAGCTAGGACCGAGGTATGGCGCTTGCTTGGCCAGGGACCCAGCCCGAGCGCTTGCGCCTTTCGCGGCAATAATCCGCGCTCCGTTCGAAGCCCCATTATAAGGTCGAAGCCCCCTTTGCGGGCAGTCCGCCCGATCAGCCATCCGTAAGCCCGGTGCGCCGTCGCTCCCGCCAAGAGGCGGGGACGCAGGATTATCGGGCGTCCGCAGGGGGAATATAGGGCGTCCGCGCCGGGTTTTTCCTTCGGGTACCGCGCCGGGCCTCGGCGGCGCCCGAGCCGAGCCCCCAGGTTTCGAGGCGGGCTTTAAGGGCGTACAGGCCGGCCCCCCGGGCTTCCGCGCCGGGGCTAAGCCGGGACTAGGCCGGAGCTGAGACGCGCCCAACGGGCCTTCTCCCGCTGCCGGAAGCCCGGGAGGGATAGTTCGGCCTTCCGCCGGCCTGCATTAGGGGACGCCGGGCCCGGCAAGACCGGCCGTTACGGGACGGCCTTGCGCTTTCGCAGGTACTCCGGCGCCTTCCGGGGCGGCGCCAGCGGGCATTCCGGCGACCGGCTGGCCGAGGAAGGGGAAAAATCCGCCGCAAAATTACCTCGAAACTTGGCAGGATCTTTGCTTGGCTCACCTCCAGAGGACACAAGGAAAGGGGGACGGTCCCCTTTCCGGCCGCAAGAACGCCGCGACGATCCCCCCGAAAGGTCACGGAAAACGCGATTCCAAGGAGCCAGAGAGCCATGACAGTCCAGACCAGCGAGACCGAGAACTACAGAGACCTAAACCACTTCGAGACCGTGGCCAAGGTGATGGCGAGGGAGCTTTCCGGCTTCCGGCTGGCCTCCGATCCCCTGGACGTGGCGGAGACCATAGAGCAGCTGACTGAGGAGATGGAGGACATGCCGCGGGTGATAGGCGACTGCCGCAGGGCCGTCGAGGCCTTCGGCGAGCTGGAGGGGGCATTGGACCGCATGTACTCCTTGGCCGACCGGGCGGCGGAACTCGACGACTCCGACCCGGCGCTCCTGGCCTCCATGGACGCCGAGTTTTCCGGCTATGCCCACATAGTGGCCAGGCTCGCGGGAGCGGGGGACTTCGACGGGCCGTGCCTTTCGCTCGCGACCAGCGCCGAGGCAATGGTCACCAGGACCGTTTTGGCCTGCCTCACGGCGGCCCGGCACGGCTTCGCGGAGAAGCTGGAGGAGCAGAGGCGGCACATAAACTCCGCCATGGGCGAGGCGATGGAGCTTCTGGCCCGCATCCTTGAAGAGGGCGAAGAGATCTCCCTCGAGACCCGGAACGGCTTGAACGGCCTTCTGGACACATTGAAGATTATGGACCGGGGCTTCGGGCCCGCCTGGCAGGAGCAGCGCCCGGCCTACCTCAACTAGAATTCAGGCGGCGCGGGGCGCGGTCGCCCCGCCGCCGCCGGGCTTCCGCCCCCCGCGGCCGATCCGCTTGGGGCGGCCGCGGGGAAGGCACTCCACCCTTCCCCCCGGCGGGACGCGGCGCGGGAGGGCCATCAAGCCCCGCCCCCGCGTCCGGCGCGCATTGCCGCGGCCCCGGTCGCCGCGGCGCTTCAGGGCCCCCGGACCCTCCAGGCCTTTCTGGGGGGCGGGGGCTTTTTGTTGCCGCCCCAAATTCAACAAAAATCGGATTTTCCCAGTAATTTCAACTGTTTAGCCTTGGAAATTTGTGACGTGCTCCGCCGGAGGATATAAAACGGGCCAGCAGCATCCCGGGCGGGGAGGAGAATTAACCGCCCCGTATGCCGTCACTGGCGCTTAGGCCGTCGCCGGACTGTTCCCCGGCGACGGCGGCTCCGGCGGCTCTCCCGGAAACATCCCTTGCGGCCGACTCGGGCGCCCCGGGGAAGGGCGGCGGCAAAGGCGGGCCGCTTCGGAATAACGGTCGTGCGCGGCCGCCGGGCCCTGCGGGGACAGACGGCTAAACGGTCCTGGCACCAGTTGGCGGTGCGCTTGACGCCCAGCTTGCTGAGGCGACTGTCTCGTCATTGCGGGCCGCCGTGCGCCGGCCCGTTCCCAGGGCCTTATTGCGCTCCTCCGCGGCCGCGCACGGCGGCACGGACGACCCGCACGGGCGCTTCCGCGTCCTTGCCGTCGGCCTCGGCCGCAGCCAAGGCGGCCCTGCGTGTGTCCGGTGAGCTCCTTGCGGCGGCCCGGCTGTCGTTTATGCCCGCTGCCTTGAGCTTCCTCCTGATGCGGCTGGCCATCTGGCAGGGGATGCGGGATATGGGGACGCGGGCGGCCTTCCGGCGCCCGGAGCCTCTTAAGACGGGCCATAAGTCCGGCTCAGGCTTGAGGCCCCTGAAAAAGCTTCCCGACACGCACCGGGCCGAAAACCAGTTCCGGGATCTTCTCGGTTTCCATGGAGAGGGTCCGATCGTCCTGATGCGGTGGACCCCGGGGCAGCCGGCCTAGCTTCCTGGGAACTCCACCCTCCCGCGCGTCACCGAGGCGGACTGCGAGGAGCCGTCCCCCAAATGTCCTGATCCTCTATCCTGAGATGTCCCAGGAAAAGGACTCCTGGGTCGTGTTCAGCGAGGGAACGCCCTACGGCAGTTCCAAGTGCTCCTTGGACCTCCAAGGACCTCCAGGGCCTCCAGGGACCGGCAAGAGACCTTTCGCGCTCTTCGGGCGTTTCGCGGGCGGGCCAGCGCTCGGTTACATCTTCCCCCCCCCTAAATCATGACGGACCGGACCTAAGCTGGCGATGCGGCGTGAAGACCGGCGGCCCCGGAGGCGGGCTCAGTAGGGCCGAGCCCAAGAAACCCAAGAATCCAAGGGCGTCAAGTCCTATTCCCCGAAAGGGAACGGTTGTACGGACGTTTCCCGTTCCCGGCGCAAGGGGAATGGCTTCAAGGCCAGACTGACGGGCTGAACGACAACTCCCCCCTCTTCGGTGCCGGGGGCGGGGGCGGGCCAGGAAGCCCACCGCGTCCTCGACGCTATGGTGGAGGGCGCACAAGCGCGACGGGGACTCACCCGTCCGCCCGACTGGGCGGGCTAGGCTGCTGGGCGCGGACGCAGCCGTCAGGAACGGCGGACGCGGCCTGGTGCCAGTGCGGGAACTGCCTGAGGTCCGGGCGGACCGTCTCCAAGTCGCTGTCGCCGGTCCCCGGCAATGCGCCGGAGGTAGCCCCCGGGACCCTCTGGCCCTCGCCGGGCGGTCCGCCAGCGCCTGGGCCTGAGTCCTTCCTCGGCATGAAGGAAGGCTTTCGCGAAGCGGGATTCGGCCTCGGCGTCAGCGTGGGACTCGCCAGATCCTGAACGGCCGCCCGGCGGGGAGCGCCGTAGGGTTCCGCCGCAACGGCGACCGGGACCGGGACCGGGGCAGTCGGCTCGGAAAAGGCCATAAACGACAGGCGCCTCTGGGACATGGCGGCCGTGGGGTCCAAGGCCTCGCGGCGGAAGCTTGCCGGGGCGGAAGAGGTTTGCGGCGGCGGAAAGGCCAAGTTCGGCATAAGGCGTTTGATGTTCGGGGCATGCCGACTGAAGCCGCCGCCGTCCCCGTCCGGCCGGCCGCCGTGGGGCTGGCGCCCCGGCGGCCGGGCTTCGGGGCGGCCTCTCAAGCCGGGGGCTTCGCGGAGCCGTTTCCCACCCCGTGAAATTGCCTTCCCTTGCTTGTCCCAGCGGGACTTCGCTGAAAGCCGCCCGCTGGGGTACGGGAACTCGCGCCCGCGCCCGCACCCGTACCCGCCAAACGCTGGCGACATGGGGGACGGCCTGAGAAGCGGGAATGGCGTTTCCGGACGGCATAACGCTACGGCGCGATTTTCCAGTTTTGCCCCTCCGGAATCGACCCGCCAGCACCCGCGTCCCGAGCGGCGTGTATACGGCCATGTCCGGGGGTGTCCCGCTGGCGGAACGGCAAGCCGCCCACGGATATGAACTTCACCGCGTTTTGGACTATCTTGACGGTCAGGTTCGTGTCGATGAAGACTTCCCCGTCCAGCTGGAGCATGAGGGGAAGATCGGATCTAACGGTGATCTCCTTTGCCTTCAGGTACGATATGAGTTCGGGGTACTTGTGGTACTTGCCGTACAGGTAGTCGAAACCCTTGCTGATGAAGCTGAAGATGCTTGTGCTCTTGAAGAGCAGCACGTCGAGGCGGCCGTCGTCCGGGCGGGCGGAGACGGCGGCGTTCTTGTCACCCCCGTAGCACGGGCCGTTCGCGATGTTGATTATCGCGTAATTGCCGCTGTAGTCGTTGCCGTCCACTGAGATGCGGTAGTGCTGGTTGATGAGGGTCTTGTTGTTTATCGACAGCACCCCTCCGACGAAGTACAAAAAACCGTAGAGGAAAGAGGATATTTTTCTGGGAAGCACGTCTAGGAGGGTCCGGTACTGCTTGTGGAGTTCCGTCGACTTGTGTATCGCGTAAGACTCGAGCCCTATGGTGCAAGTGTTAAGGGCGTAGTTGTTCCCAGCGTATATGACATCGCAGAGTATCGGGACGCCGTCTATCTGGGCGGCAATGTCCCTGAAACTCCCGTTAAGGCCCTCGCCGAAGGCCCTTATGAAATCGTTGGAATTGCCGTAAGGGACGGCCCCGAGCTCGGCGCCGGGGAGCCCGATTATTCCGTTCAGGCAGTCGAAGAGGATGCCGTCACCGCCGACTGCGTAGACGCGGAAACCGGAATCCGACGAGGCGGTCGAGGCGAAGGCCCTGATGGCGGCTATGGCGTCCCTGGGGAACCTGGAGACGTGGACTGACAGATCCTGCTCGCGTCCGGAGAAATGTCCGCGGATATCGGCGACGATACGGTCCAGATCCGACGCCTGCTTGAACGATATCGGGTTTACGACGAAAAAGTGCTTCATGCCTGCCAGCGTCAACGGTTCACCCCCCGAGTACGCCGTCAATTTCGGAAACGGCTTTTTCCGTGTCATAAAGATGAATAAGGTAGGATATGCGCGCCAGCCTGTCCTGGAACGGCGAATCGGGGTCCCAGTCGTTCATCCTCCAGATGAGCTCGTCGGCCAAAATGATCTCGTTGCGTTTGACGTGCCCCCTGAGTTGCGCGAACATGGACCTGCCGGACTCGTCCAAGTCGATTGCGCCCGCGGATCCCCCTGCCGGGGGACAATCCGTCCCGGCCTGCAGAAAACCGTCGAGCCGGGTGAGAAGGCCGTGAAGCTCGCCCCTCACGTCGGGGATGAGCCGCGCTACGTCTTCTTCGGCCCCGTGGCGGCCCAGCTCCTCCAGTTCGCGCATCTTCTCCGAAAGGCCGGCGGCTCCGACGTTCCCGGAGGAACTCTTAAGCGCGTGGACGGCCGTAACGAATTGCGGGAGCTTCTCCCGGGCCGGGGGCGCGTCGAAATGGCCGAGGCGTACGGAGCAGTCGGCGTAAAACAGCCTAAGCAGCTCTGCGAACTCTTCCATCGAGCCGCCCGCCACGCTCAGGCCCGCGTCGAGGTCAATCCCGGGGATGTCGAAACCCGGCCCGCCCCCCGCGCTTGCCGCCGCCAGGCGGACCTTCTTATCGGCGGGGATCCATTTCTCCATTACGGC